>CALFSV010000277.1 GCA_937916485.1 uncultured Paracoccaceae bacterium
TTGCCCCGAAGGTGGCAGAATGAGCCCTTGCCCCGACGGTGGCAGATGGCCACTTTCGGAGGACCAAGGGACAAAGGGAACTGGGAACATGCTGAACGCCCTGAGGGTCGCAAATCTCGCACTGCTGATCCTGTTTCCCCTCTCATGGTTCGCGCCGCTACTCAGGGCCGGGCTTCTGCCGCTCTTTGGCCTGTCGGAAATCAGTGTGGTCTCGGGGCTGCAGAGCCTCTGGCCAGCTGACCCGATCCTTGCGCTGATCGTGACGGCCCTCGCGCTCTTTGCACCTATGATAAAGACAATCGGGGTCAGCCTGATTCATTTTGGCTTGCTCAAGCAGCGGTTGCTTCCGGTCCTGTCGTGGATGGGCAAGCTGGCCATGGCGGATGTCTTTCTGATCGCCCTGTATGTTGTCATCGTCAAAGGGATCGGGGTCGGCCGGGTGGAAACCGCCTGGGGGCTTCACCTCTTTACCGCCTGCATCCTGGCCTCGATCGTGATCTCGACACTGACAGCCCGCCAGACCCGCGGCTGACACCTTCGCTTCGTCCAAAATACTCCCCCCGGAGGGTCCGCACTTACCGCCCGTTCCGACCGCAACCGTTCCGACCCCACCCGCTCCGAACCCAACTGTTCCAACCATTGCCCAATGCAGCGCAATGCGGCACAACCCGGTCATGGCCAAAGATCTCGCCTTTACCTGTTCCTCCTGCGGCGCCACCCATTCCAAATGGTCGGGGCGCTGCGAGGCGTGCGGTGCCTGGAATTCCATCGTCGAAGAGCAGCCGCTTTCGGCTGCCCCCACGTCCAAGTCGATGGGCACCAAGCGGGGCCGCGCCCTTCCCTTGACCGACCTTGCCACCCTCGAAGCAGCCCCCCCCCGGACCGAGGCCGGCGTCGCCGAGTTGGACCGCGTGTTGGGTGGCGGGCTTGTCGCAGCCTCTGCCATCCTTGTGGGCGGTGACCCCGGTATCGGCAAATCCACGCTTCTTTTGCAGGCCGCCGCCCGTTTTGCCCGCAACGGACTCAAGGTCATCTACGTGACGGGAGAAGAATCGACGGCCCAGGTCCAGATGCGTGCCCGCCGGCTCGGCCTTGATCAAAGCCCGGTACGGCTGGCGGCTGAAACCAACCTGCGCGACATCCTCACAACGCTTGAGACCGAGGTGCCCGATCTGGTCATCATCGATTCGATCCAGACCATGTGGGCCGATACCGTCGACAGCGCCCCCGGTTCCGTCTCGCAGGTCAGGGCAGCGGCGCACGAGCTTGTCACCTTTGCCAAGCGGCGCGGCATTGCCGTCATCCTTGTTGGTCATGTCACCAAGGAAGGCGCCATCGCCGGGCCGCGTGTGGTTGAACATATGGTGGACTGCGTCCTTTATTTCGAAGGCGAGCGCGGTCATCAGTTCCGCATCCTGCGCGCGGTCAAGAACCGCTTTGGCCCTGCCGATGAGATCGGGGTGTTCGAGATGACCGGCAAGGGGCTGGCAGAGGTGCGCAACCCTTCGGCCCTGTTCCTGTCTGAACGTGGCACACCGGCCCCCGGCTCTGTCGTTTTTGCCGGAATCGAAGGCACCCGTCCGCTCTTGTGCGAAATCCAGGCGCTTGTCGCCCCGGCCCCTCAGGGTCAGGCCCGCCGGTCGGTGGTGGGCTGGGATGGCGGTCGCCTCAACATGATCCTCGCCGTTCTTGAGGCGCGCTGCGGGATCAGCTTTGCGGGCCTTGACGTCTATCTCAACGTGGCGGGCGGCTTGCGGATTTCGGAACCAGCGGCCGATCTGGCCGTGGCCTGCGCCCTTGTCTCGGCCCGACAGGACGCCGCCTTGCCCGAAACCTGTGTCATTTTCGGCGAGATAAGCCTTTCTGGTGCCCTTCGTCCCGTTGCCCAGACGGAAAATCGGTTGAAAGAAGCCCAAAAACTTGGTTTCACCTCCGCAATCCTACCGATCTTGCCCAAACGCGGGGCGGGGGCGGGGCTGGACCTGCGCGAGATGCGCGATCTTGCCGATGTTGTGGCAGCGCTCTTTGGGCTTTCGCCCGAGGCGCCAGAAGTAACCTAGAAGAAGAGGCCCATGGAAGGTTTTACTATTATCGACGGGGTTGTGGCACTCGTCATCGTTCTCTCTGCACTTCTGGCCTATAGTCGTGGCCTTGTCCGCGAAACGCTTGCAATTGCAGGCTGGATCGCCGCCACCGTGCTGGCTTTCCTCTTTGCCGATCAGATCCAGCCGCTTGTCCGGCAGATCCCGGTTCTGGGCGACTTCATCGGCGACAGCTGCGAACTGAGCATCATGGCGGCCTTTGCCGCCGTCTTTGCTGTGGCATTGGTGGTCTTTTCGATCTTCACCCCACTCTTTTCCTCTGTCGTGCAGCGATCTGCCCTGGGTGGCGTCGATCAGGGCCTTGGCTTCCTCTTTGGTGTCTTGCGCGGCATCTTGTTGGTGGCCGTGGCCTTTTTTGTCTACCAGACGGTCCTGTCGACCCAATCGATCGCCATGGTCGAGGACAGCCGCGCTGCGGCGGTCTTCTCGCGCCTGACGGGTCAGATCGAAGAGCGGCGGCCCGAAGAGGCGCTTGGCTGGATCACCACCCAGTACGAGCAGCTTGTCGGCGACTGCGGCGCGGCACAGTAGACCAAGCCCATACATGGCGGTCGGGGCGGACGTTCCGCCCGACCCCTAAGGTTTCGTTGCGGCGGCCCGCGAGTAGCTTTTGCCAAAAGGCACACCGCGCCGCTGCGACAGCCTGAATATCCGACGTTGTTACGTTCTTGTCGCATTTAGTGCCCCAGCAGTGCGATCCGTGGATGACATGGCCGGATCGCTGGACTATGTCCCAAAAAGCACCCTGCCTGCACATGGAGCTGCCTGCCTTGACCAAATTCATGCCGCCCGCCCATCCCTTCGACACCTCTGGACTTACCGACGCCGGAGACGACGACAAGCTTCGGGAAGAATGCGGAATTTTCGGTGTGGTGGGGGTGACTGACGCTGCCAACTTCATCGCCCTTGGCCTTCACGCCCTGCAACATCGGGGACAAGAAGCGGGGGGAATCGTTACCCACGATGCCGAGACCGGCTTTAATCAGGCCCGCCGCATGGGCCTTGTCCGCGATAACTTCACCTCGAACGAGGTGATGAAGACGCTGCCGGGCACCGTTGGCATCGGCCATGTGCGCTATTCGACCGCCGGCTCCAAGGGTCAGACAGCGATCCGCGACGTGCAGCCTTTCTTCGGCGAATTTGCCATGGGCGGTGCCGCCATTGCCCATAATGGCAATATCACCAACGCCATAAGCCTGCGCCGGGAGCTGATCGAGCGGGGCTCGATCTTTCAATCCTCGTCAGACAGCGAATGCATCATCCACCTGATGGCCCGGTCCATGGGCCGCACCATCCCCGACCGCATGGAAGAGGCGCTGCGCAAGGTCGAAGGCGCGTTTTCCGTCGTGGCGATGACCCGGAGCAAGCTGATCGGCTGCCGTGACCCGCTGGGCGTTCGGCCCCTTGTGCTGGGCAAGATCGGCGACGGCTGGGCATTGTCGTCAGAGACATGCGCCCTCGACATCATAGGTGCCGACTTCGTCCGCGAGATCGAGCCCGGCGAAATGGTGGTTATCAGTGGCAAGGTGGTCGAGTCCTTCTTCCCCTTCCGCCCCCGCAAGTCGCGGTTCTGCATTTTTGAGCATGTCTACTTCTCGCGCCCCGATTCGATCCTTGGCGGCCGCTCGGTCTATGAGACCCGCGAGGCGATCGGCCGTGAACTGGCCAAAGAGGCCCCCGTCGAAGCGGACCTGGTCTGCCCCGTTCCCGACAGCGGCACCCCTGCCGCCATCGGTTACAGCCTTGAAAGCGGTATCCCCTACGCCATGGGGATCATCCGCAACCAGTACATGGGCCGGACCTTCATCGAGCCGACCGAACAGATCCGCAACATGGGCGTCCGCCTCAAGCTCAACGTCAACCGGGCGCTGATCAAGGACAAGCGGGTGATCCTTGTCGACGATTCCGTTGTGCGCGGCACCACCTCGATCAAGATCCGGGAAATGATCCTGGATGCCGGCGCCAAGGAAGTCCACTTCCGCATCGCCTCACCTCCGACGGCCTGGCCCTGCTTTTACGGGGTCGACACGCCGCAGCGCGAAAAGCTGCTGGCCGCCAACATGTCCGAGGACGAGATGTGCGCCCACTTGGGCGTCGACTCGCTCCGCTTCATCTCGCTTGACGGGCTTTACCGTGCGGTTGGCGAGGCGAATGGCCGGAACGGCAAGCAGCCGCAGTATTGCGATGCGTGCTTCTCGGGTGAATATCCGGTCGAGCCTGCGGATATGATCGAGGCTGGCTTTCGGATGAAAACAGCGGCGGAGTAGGCTGGATCTTGGCCAATCGCCAGCATTTCAGTCCATCCGCTTGCACGATGGTCAGATTCTCGGCATAGCACCCGCCATGACTGCGATCACCCCAGATAGCTACCTTGCTGCGCTGCCGAGCGACAAGCAACAGGCGCTTGGCGACCTGCGGCGATACTTGCGGACGATCCTGCCTGACGCAGAGGAAGTCATGTCCTACGCCATGCCCGGGTTCCGGCAGGGCAAGAAGATGGTCGCCGGATACGCGGGCTTTGCCAAACACTGCGGGTTCTATCCACACTCTGGCGGGATCATCCCCCAGATTACGCCCGAGATCGAAGAGCTTGGCATTAAGTGGAGCAAGAGCGGGGTGTCATTTACCCCATCGCACCCGCTGCCCGAAGAATTGGTGAACCGGATCGTCGCTTTGCGTCTTGCGGAAATCGGCGGATGAGCGTGCCGTCAACCGTCATCGTGCTTTGCACCGGGCGCTGCGGGTCGATGACCCTTGCTGCCGCCTGCGCGCATCTGACGACCCATACCAGCGCCCACGAAAGCCGGACGCATGCCGTCGGCCCCGCCCGCTTTGCCTTTCCGGACAATCATATCGAGATCGACAATCGGCTGGCCTGGTTCACAGGTCGGCTCGACGCCGCCTGGGGGGACCGGGCCGCCTATGTCCACCTGACCCGCGACCCCGAAGCGGTGGCGCAAAGCTTTGCCCAGAGGGCCAGCCAGGGCATCCTCAAGGCCTACCGCAACGAGATCCTGGCCCGGTCCCGTATCAAGGCGCGGCGCACCCCACTGATCGACTTTTGCCGGGACTATGTTGAAACGGTCAACGCCAACATCACCCATTTCCTGCGCGACAAAAGCCATGTCATGGACATGACGCTTGAAACGATGCCAGACGATTTTGAACAGTTCGTCGGCTGGATCGCTGCCGATGGCGACCTGTCCGCCGCCCGGGCCGAGCTGGCGATTTCGCACAATGCAACAGCCCCCAAAGCAGAAAGCAAACCGTGACCCAAAGCCCCAAGACCGCCCTGATCACCGGTGCCTCCCGTGGCCTCGGTCATGCCCTGGCCCTCGCCCTTGCCCCGACCCACCATGTCATCGCAGTGGGCCGGACCATCGGCGCGCTGGAAGAGCTGGATGACGCGATACAGGCGGCGGGCGGTCAGGCCACGCTCGCCCCGATGGACATCACCGTGCCAGAGGCGATGCAGCAATTGTGCCGGGGCATTCATGACCGTTGGGGCGGCCTTGACCTTTGGGTTCATACGGCGGTTCACGCAGGCCCCCTTGCCCCTGCCGCCCACCTTGCGGACAAGGACTTTGACAAGAGCGTCGCGATCAACCTGCGCGCACCCACCCGGCTGATCGGCTACATCGCCCCCCTGCTGGGCCAGAGCGGCACCGCCGTCTTCTTTGACGACCCGCGGGGCGGAGAAAAGTTCTTTGGCCACTACGGGACGACCAAGGCTGCGCAGATAGCGCTGGCGCGGTCCTGGGCGGCTGAAACGGTCAAGACCGGGCCGAGGGTGCGCATACTCACCCCCCCACCCATGCCCACGGCCACCCGCGCCCGGTTCTACCCCGGCGAGGACCGGTCCGCCCTGACCGATGTCCAGACCGCCGCCGCCGGCCTCCTGCCCGCAATCGTCGCATAGGTCACAGACGCCGGGCCTGTGGCCCCCAAGCGGGCGGCAAAGCCTTGCCGGTTCTGACCGCCTCGCTTAGGAAGGCAGCACGCGGTCTGGGGGCACTATGCGGATACTGATCACCAACGACGACGGCATCAACGCACCGGGCCTGCGCGTCCTGACGGCCATTGCCAATGAGATCGCAGGACCAGAGGGCGAGGTCTGGACCGTCGCCCCCGCCTTTGAGCAATCGGGGGTGGGCCATTGCATCAGCTACACCCATCCTACGATGATTGCCGAACTTGGCCCCCGCCGCTTTGCCGCCGAAGGCTCTCCTGCCGATTGCGTGCTGGCGGGCCTGCATGACGTGATGAAGGATGCCCGCCCGGATCTGATCCTCTCCGGGGTCAACCGGGGCAACAACGCGGGCGAAAACGTCCTCTACTCTGGCACCATCGGCGGCGCGATGGAGGCGGCGTTGCAAGGGGTGCGCGCCATTGCCCTGTCGCAGTTCTATGGCCCGGCCAACAATGCCCTCGACGACCCGTTCGAGGCCGCCGTGGTTCATGGCGTTGGTGTGGTCCGGCTTTTGCTGGACAAGGGGCTTTGGGAGGGCGGCGATTATCGGCTGTTCTACAACGTGAATTTTCCGCCCCTTCCGGCGGCCGACGTTAAAGGCACCCGCGTTACCGCCCAAGGGTTCCGGCCTGAGACGACGTTTACCGTTGATCCGCATATGTCCCCTTCGGGCCGAAGGTTCCTCTGGATCAAGGGGGGCAAACAGGACGAACGGACCAAGGACGGGACGGATGTGGCGGCCAACCTGGATGGCTATATCTCGATCACGCCAATGCGGGCCGATCTGACGGCGCACGATGTCCTTGCCACTGTAAAGGACCGGCTCGCGTGACCGAAGACGCCCAACGCCAGATGCAATTCCTTTACGCCCTGCGGTCCAAGGGCGTGACAGAGGCGCGGACCCTTTCGGCGATGGAGCGGATCGACCGTGCCCTGTTCGTGCGGGGCATCTTTGCAGAGCGCGCCTACGAGGATACGCCGCTGCCCATTGCCTGCGGGCAAACAATCTCCCAACCCTCCGTCGTGGGGTTGATGACGCAGGCATTGGCCATCAGCCCCAGGGACAAGGTGCTAGAGGTCGGGACAGGTTCGGGCTATCAGGCCGCGATCCTTAGCCTTCTGGCCCGAAGGGTCTATACGGTCGACCGTTATAAGCGGTTGGTGGCCGAAGCGCGGGGCGTGTTTGACACGCTGAAACTGACCAATATCACCGCCTTTACGGCGGATGGCAGCTTTGGCCTTCCCGATCAGGCGCCCTTTGACAAGATCATCGTAACAGCCGCTGCCGAGGACCCGCCCGGCCCCCTCTTGGCCCAGCTGCGGATCGGGGGTATCATGGTTTTGCCGGTTGGCCAGTCCGACACAGTCCAAAGCCTGATCCGGGTCAACCGGACAGAAACCGGATTTGAATACGACGAATTGCGGCCTGTGCGCTTTGTGCCTCTTGTCGAGGGCATCGGACAGGACTGAGGCCGGCGCAGGCCGAGTTACGTAAGACAACGACACGCCAAAGACCCTGACCATAAAGGGCCACCAGCGATCGAGGATATGATGCAGCAGACCAACCCAACGCCCTGGCGCGATACGCGCATGCCCAGCCTGACCAGCCCTCGCGCCCCCCGGCTTTGGCTGGGCGTGGCCTCTCTTGCCCTGCTTACGGCCTGCCAAACGCCCTTTGACCTTGATCTGCGCGATCTGGGCAATGGCTTTGACACCACGGCCGCTGTGCAGCAGGTGCCCGACCGGCCTAGTCCGGACAATCGGGGGGTGATCTCCTATCCCAACTACCAGGTTGTCGTGGCCCAGCGGGACGACACCGTGCGGACCATAGCCGGGCGACTGGGCTTCAACGCGGACGGGCTTGCCGTCTACAACGGGATTGATCCCGATGTGCCCTTGCGGCGGGACGAGATCATAGCACTGCCCTCGCGGGTGTCCGAGCCTTCGGCCGCAACCGGTGCCATCGGATCAGGTCCGATCCTGCCCGCCGGCGAGACGATTGACGTGACCACCCTCGCCTCGACCGCGATCGACCGGGTGGACGGCGCGCCGCAAGGCGGCCCGACCATGACCATGACACCGCCGTCCCAATCGGGCGCAGAGCCAATCCGACACCAGGTGCAGCCCGGTGAAACAGTCTATTCGATCGCACGAACCTACTCTGCCAGCGTTGAGGCGATTGCCGCGTGGAACGGTCTTGGTCCCGATCTGGCTGTGCGGCAGGGCCAATTCCTGCTGATCCCTGTCGGCGATGGATCGCAGCCCCCCGCAACGCTCTCCACAACGCCCCCCGGAGCGGGAAGCGTGGCTCCAGAACCGCCCAGTGCGGCCCAGCCCTTGCCAGCCGAAGTCCCTGCACCGGCCGCCGCCGCAGCGGCACCTGTCGCTAGCCCGGCACCCAACCTCGGGAGCCAGCAAGCGACGCCAAGCTCGGACGCGGCAATGGTCTACCCGGTTCAGGGCAGCATCATCCGGGAATACTCCAGGGGCCGAAACGAAGGGATCGATATCGGCGCCCCGGCGGGAACCGACGTCAAGGCGGCGGCGGCCGGGACAGTTGCTGCCATCACCACTGACACCGCCGGGATCCAGATCGTTGTCATTCGACACGACGGCAATCTGCTGACCGTTTATACCCATCTCGACAACCTTACCATCAGCCGGGACGACCGGGTCAGCCAAGGCCAGACAATCGGCAAGGTTCAGGCGGGCGATCCGAGTTACCTGCACTTCGAAGTCCGTCGCGGCACCGAAAGCGCCGACCCGGGCGAATTTCTTCCGTAAGGTGGGCTTCAACCCACCTTACTTTGTCCCGAAAACAGGTGATGACGTCATGAGGTAAGGTGGGTCCGGACCCACCTTACCGCAGTGTGACCCCGCGCCGTCCGGCCAGATCGGTGAAATACTGCCAGGCGACCCGTCCCGATCGGCTGCCGCGTGTGGCCTGCCATTCAATGGCCTCGGCCCAAAGCGCCTCGTCGCTGATCTCGACCCCGAAGGCATCGCAATATCCCCGGATCATCGACAGGTACTGATCCTGATCGCAGGGATGGAAACCAAGCCACAGGCCGAACCGGTCCGACAGGGATACCTTTTCCTCCACCGCCTCGGACGGTGAAATCGCGCTGGAGCGTTCGTTTTCGATCATGTCGCGGGGCATCAGGTGCCTCCGGTTCGATGTGGCGTAGAGGACCACGTTATCCGGCCGCCCTTCGATCCCGCCATCCAGTACCGCCTTGAGCGATTTGTAATGGGCATCGTCATGGCTGAACGACAGGTCGTCACAATAAAGGACGAACCGCCCCTCTGCGCCGCGCAACAGCGCAAGGCACCGCCCGATCGACGCAAGGTCCTCGCGCTGGATCTCGACGATCTTGAGCCCCGGATAGTCTTTGCAAAGCGCCCCGTGCACCGCCTTGACCAAGCTCGACTTGCCCATCCCCCGTGCGCCCCAAAGAAGCGCGTTGTTGGCAGGCAGGCCTTTGGCGAACTGTTCGGTATTGGCCATCAGCGTGTCCCGCGACCGGTCGATGCCGATCAGCAGGTTCACATCAACCCGGTTGACTTCGGCCACCGGCACCAGCCGGTCCGGATCGGGATGCCAGACAAAGGCCGTGGCCGCTGCAAAGTCAGGGGCCGGTTGCGGCGCCGGGCTCATCCGGTCCAGCGCCGCGGCGATCCGTTCCAATGCGTCTTCACTCATGTCTTGGGCGGTCCTGCAGTTCCATTGTCATCAGCATCGGCCAGATCATCGGCCTCTTCGTCATCTTCGAACCACAGGCCTTCAGCCCGCAGCTTTGCCTCGCGCTGACGCTCAACCCGCCGCACCAGGATGATCGACACCTCGTAGAGGCCATAGACCACCGTAAAGAGGATGACCTGGCTGACCACATCCGGCGGCGTGGCGATGGCCGCGACCACCAGAATACCGACCATGGCGTACTTGCGCGTCCCGGCAAGGCCCGTCGCGCTGACCAGCCCCGCCTTACCCATCAGGGTCAGCAGCACAGGAAGCTGAAAGCACAGCCCAAAGGCCACGATGAACTTGATCGTCAAAAGGACATAGGACTGGGCAGAGCCCTGGAAGGCGATACCTGCAACCCCGGTTGCGCTGTCGGGCCCATCGAGCAAGGTCCCGGCCTGCTGGAACCCGAGGAAGAAGTCGAAGGCAAGCGGGGTAATGATGTAAAAGGCGAACAGGCCGCCCAGCGTGAACATGATGGGCGAGGCCAGAAGGAACGGCAAAAAGGCGCCCTTTTCGTTCTTGTAAAGCCCCGGCGCCACAAACCGCCACATCTGGTAGCTGATCACCGGAAACGAGAGCACCAACCCTCCGAACAGCGAGATCGAAATGGCAAGGAAAAAGCCTTCCTGCAGGTTCAGCAGGTAGGTCTGGCATTCCTGTCCACGGTCCGCCAGCTCCCGGCACAGGGGGGCCGTCAGAAAGTCGAAGATCGGGTTCCAGACTGTGAAACACAGCACCATGCAGACCACGAAGGCCAGAAGCGACCAGATCAGCCGGCTTCGCAGCTCAGCCAGATGCTCGATCAAAGGGGCAGTGCTGTCGGACAGGTCGTCAGTGTCGGTCATTCTGAACTATCCGTTGATGAGGACGCTTTAGTCTTGCGAGGTGCGCGTGGCTTGGGCGTCGCATTTGAAGACGCAGCTTTTGCCGATGCTTTGCCTGTCGCAGGCTTTGCAGCCGCGGCCTTTGGAGAGGCGGCCTTTGAAGTGGTGGCCTTAGGTGCGGCCTTCTTGGCCGTATTCTCTTTGGCAGCAGGCGCCGGTTTGGCGGCAGGAGGCGTTTCGGCCGGCACTTCAACTCCCGCGGCGGCGGCCGCTTCGCGGGCTTTGCGGGCGGTTGCCGCTGCAGCCGTCGCCTCCGCGATCTTGGCCCGGTTGGCCTCACGCTCGGCCGAAAGGGCCTCGGTCGCACCGCCCGGCTTGAAGGACGACTTCAGACCGGCTGCCTCGCGCAGCTTGTCGGTGCCAAAGGCAGTCGGGTTTGACGCGGCCTTGATCGTCTTGGAAATGTCCTTGACGCCGCTTTCGTCAGCTGCGGCCTCCATCGCCTTAGAGAATTCCCGCGCCATGCCGCGTGCCTTGCCGGTGAACTGGCCCAGGGTGCGGAACATCCCGGGCAGGTCCTTGGGCCCGACAACAATCAGCGCCACGATGCCGATCAGCACCATTTCGCTCCAGCCCATGCCAAACATCCGGCGTTCCCTTCGTTACCGCGTTGCGTGCCGCCCTGATCAGACTTTGTCTTTTTCAGCCTCGGGGGTCACGTCGCGGGCGGCATCGGCGGTCTTCTCCTCAAGCTCGGCCTTGCCGTCGTCCACACCTTTTTTGAAGGCGGTGATGCCTTTGCCGACCTCACCCATCAGGGACGAGATCTTGCCGCGCCCAAAAAGGACCAGCACAACGACAGCGATCAGCAGCAGGCCAGGAAGACCAATGTTGTTCAGCATTTCAGTTTCTCCTTCGCAGGCGCCCTCGCACAGGCGCGGCGTTACATTTCAGACAACGGTGATAGGGCCTAGACCGGGGCTGGAAAAGAGCCAAACAAAACACGAATGCCTCGTGATGTTGCTTTTCGTGTCAAAAACCTGTCAACTGACAGGATGGCGTCACAGACACGCCCTCCTGCCCCCCAAGGCCCTGCCCCGATAGGCCCTCACCCATGCGCCGCACCGACCGCCTTTTTGACCTGATCCAGATCCTGCGCGACGGGCGGTTGCACCGGGCGCAGGATCTGGCTGACCGGCTGGGGGTTTCGGTCCGCACGGTCTACCGCGACATGGACACGCTCATGGCCTCGGGCGTCCCGATCGAGGGCGAGCGCGGCCTGGGCTATATGGCGACAGCCGCGATCACCCTGCCCCCCCTGAACCTGAGCGTGATCGAGCTCGAGGCCCTGCACCTTGGCATGGCCGTCGTGGGCGAGGCCGCCGATCCCGAATTGCAAGAGGCCGCCCGCAGCCTGTCGGCCAAGATCGACGCCGTATTGCCCGAGGACCGGTCGACACCGCCCACCGGCTGGGGCATCGCCGTCTACCCATTCAAAGATGCCACACGCGGCTTTGAGCACATGCCCGCCCTTCGCGCCGCCATCCGGGCCCGCCAAAAGGTGCGGATCAGCTACAGGGCCGCGGACGGCGGTGTAACGGACCGGACAATCCGGCCCTTGCAACTGGATTACTGGGGGCGTGTCTGGACCGTTACGCTTTGGTGCGAGTTGCGGGCCGCCTTTCGGGTGTTTCGCGTGGACCGGATCGAAAAGCTGTCTGTGCTGCCCCAGCTATTCGTGGATGAGGCAGGCAAGTCACTGGCTGATTACCTCAACCAGTCCGATCCGGGGACGGACTAACCCTCAGGCCGAGGCGGGAAAGACAAAGCAGCGGTCCCGACGGATCATCAGCCAAAGCGGCGTGCCCGGCTTGGGCAGAAAGACCGAAGGCACCAGCGCCTTGAGGACCGACCCGTCAAAGTCCATCCGAAACTCGACCAGGCTTTCGGACCCCATGAAACGGGCCCGCTCCACCACGCCACGGGCGGGCGTGCCGTCCACCGCCGTCGGATTTGGCCCGCGTCCATGACGGTCAAAGTCGATCTTGAGGTGTTGAGGCCGGATAACGATGTCGACGTCGGTCCCATCGGGGACACCGGGGGCCAGGAAATGGCCAAAGGCGGTTTCGGTCAGCGCCCCGCTCACCTTGCCCTTGATCACATTGACGTCGCTGAAAAAAGCTGCCGCAGCGCGATCGACGGGAGCATTGTAGACATGATAGGGCGCGCCGCGCTGCACGATCCGGCCATCGCGCATAAGCGCGATTTCATCGGCCATCCGCATCGCCTCGCCCGGTTCGTGGGTCACGAGAAGGACCGCTGTCCCTTCGGCCTTTAATACGGCAAGAGTTTCGTCCCGGATGTCGTCGCGCAACCGGTCATCAAGCCCCGAGAAGGGTTCATCCATCAACATGATCCGGGGGCGCGGCGCGAGGGCGCGGGCCAGAGCTACGCGCTGCTGCTCTCCTCCCGATAACTCATGGGGAAAGCGGTCGATGTGGCGGGACATGCCGACACGGGCCAACAGTTCTTCCACCCGGCCCCGGGCAGCGGCTTTGTTGCCCATCAGGCCAAAGGCCACATTGCCTGCGACTGACAGATGGGGGAACAGGGCGAAATCCTGGAACATCAATCCGATGCCCCGCGCCTCGGGGGCGACATGGACACCCTCGCCGCAAATCAGCTGGCCGTCCGACAGGATCGTTCCGGCGTCCTGGTGTTCAACGCCAGCGATGATCCTCAGGGTGGTGGACTTGCCACAACCCGACGGACCCAAAAGGCAGGTCACCTGCCCGGGGTACAGCGTCAGCGACACGTCGTCGACAACCCGCCTTCCCTCAAAGCTGCGGGACAGGTTCCGTGTCTCAAGGCGTGGGATTGGCGGCACGCGGCATTACCTTAGCGTTTCAATCGACTTTAGTGCGAATAGCAGCGCGATGGGCCGCCGACAAGGGCGGCCCAAAGGGTCAAAGGGTCGCGTTGATCGCGCCACCATCCAGAAGAATGTTCTGGCCGACGATAAAACCCGCCTTTTGGCTGCACAAAAAGGCGCACATGGCCCCGAATTCGGCCGCCGTTCCATAGCGGCGGGCGGGGATGGTGGCCTGACGTTGTGCGGTTGCCTCGGCCAGGGTGATGTTCTGGGCCTTGGCCACCCCGCCATCCAACTGGTCGGCACGATCGGTTGCGTGAATGCCAGGCAGCATGTTGTTGATGGTCACGCCCTTGGCCGCCACCTGACGGGCGGTTCCCGCGACAAAGCCGGTCAGACCGGCGCGGGCCGCGTTCGACAAACCCAATTGCGGGATCGGCGCCTTGACCGAACCCGAAGTGATATTGACCACCCGGCCCCAGCCATTGTCGATCATGGAGGGCATGAGCGCCTTGATCAGCGCGATGGGTGTCAGCATGTTGCCGTCCAGCGCCTTGATAAAGTCATCGCGGTCCCAGTCCGACCACAGACCCGGGGGTGGGCCACCCGCATTGGTCACCAGAATGTCGACGCCGGCAGCCTCGGCCAATACGGCCGCCCGCCCCTCTTCGGAGGTGATGTCGGCAGCCACCGTCACGACATTGACACCGTAAGCGGTGCGCAAGGCCTCTGCGGTCGCTTCTAGCGCCTCGGCGCCCCGTGCGTTCAACACCAGATCAACGCCGGCCTCGGCCAGGGCTTCAGCACATCCGCGCCCAAGACCCTTTGATGCTGCGCAAACCAATGCGCGCTTGCCCTTAATCCCCAAGTCCATCGTGCAACTCCTCTTCTTTGAGCGCACGACCTAGCACTCGCACCCTTGCTGGGCAACAATGCCTATCGCCTGCCGACTTGCTGTCGTTGAAAAGCCATATTTCTGCGCGATCCCAAGACCTGTATTTTTGTTGTACCGCGGGGGCGGAATGTACGCTGAAACCTCACTCGTGACCTCTCAATCGCTGCTTGTGTACCGGGCGGCGGATTTTGTCGTGGTCGAGGGGGTCGCAGAAGGTGACAGCATGTCCTTTGCCGACGAACTGGTCATGGACGACACCTACCAGATGAATGCCGACGCCAAGCGCGCGCGTCTGTCGCTTGTCATGGGACGTCGGCCCCGCACCTTCACCGTTGATGAGGGCAGCCCGCTGGGCGAGGCCGGTCGACGGGTATTCCTCGATAGTTGCATCACCTTGATGGTTCCCGACGGGTCCACCTGCGAGCTTTTGATTTTCGTTGAGATCGAAGAGGCGGAGGTTGCGGAAATCTACATGCTGCCGCTGGTCAGCCTGATCCCCGACACAGACTACCGGCTTGTCGGAATTGACAGGGTCAATCCGGCAGCCCGTCTGGCCGAGGTGGCCTGCGTATCCTTTTCGCGCGGCACCCATATCACCATGGCGTCGGGCGAACAGCGCCGGATCGAAGAATTGCGCGTGGGCGATCGCATTCTGACCCGCGACGATGGCCCGCAAGAGTTGCGCTGGATCGGACAGACCACTGTCCGGGCCTCGGGCGAGATGGCGCCGGTCGTCATCCGCAAGGGCGCCTTGCACAACCAAAACGATCTTCTGTTAAGCTCCGAACACCGCATCTTTGTCTACCAGCGTGAAGACAAGCTGGGTGCCGGACGGTCCGAAGTTCTCGTCAAGGTGCGGCACCTGGTCAACGATGATACAGTCGTCTTGGCAGAAGGCGGTTTCGTGGATTATTTCCAGCTGCTGTTCGACGATCACCAGATCATCTTGGCTGAAGGCATCGCCGCCGAATCGCTGATCATCAACGCCCGGACCCACCCCGCCCTTCCGACTGGTGTCATTGCCGGCAATGCGGGTCGTGGCTGGCATGCCTACCGCGCCTATCAGGGCTATGAGGTTGGGGAACGGCTATTATCGGGCCTCGACACAGTCGCCCTGCTTCGCAAAGCGTCGGGCGCGGCCTGAACCAATTCAATTCAGCCCATTCGGGCCAAAAGCTTCGGGCCAAAAGATAATGCCGCCGGCATCAAACCGGCGGCACTGTCAATTTTCGTTATTGCTGCTCACCATAGGCTTGCACGCTGCCTGAGATGTTGTTTCCGTTCAGGGTGAAACTGCCTGTGTTAGCCTCGCCAAAGACGACAAGGCTGTCGCCCGTGTCACCCCCAAACGCGCCATTGACGGCAACGTCGACGCCGATGACGTCACCGTCGCCCCGCAGGGTACCCGTGAACTGTCCGTCGATATCGTTGGTCACGGTCTGACCCAGCACCCCGTTGTTCAAGGTCAGCGCACCTGAATAGGCAGTCGTATTGATGCCGCCTTGATGCTGCCGGAAGGTGCCCAGACTTCCTGTGATCGTATCACCATCGAAATCAGCGTTGAACGTGGCATCACCGATCAGGATCTGCTCGGCATTGCCGGAACCGATAACGACAGCCGACTGACCAGTGTACGCGACTTGCCCTGTCGGCAGCCCGATTTCAGGCGTCTCTGTCACACCGTCCAAACGATCATAGGCATCGTTGAATTGCTGCGCCTCTTGGGCAAGAGCAAGTGAATTGCGGATGTTTTCCACCACGCCGCAACCGGCAAGTAACGGAAGCAAGGGAAGAACGATAAGGGCCGGTCTGATCATCTGAAGTCCTTTTTTGACAATGTATCGTGTCATTGGTTCACAAGCGGATCGTGCGAAACGTTTTGCGTTTTTCCAAAACCGCGTTGCGGCATGGCAGGTTGAAATCCCCTGATCCCTACAAACCGACTATGGCAGCAATCTGACCTCACCGAGTTGATTGCTTGCCACGCGTCCATCCGATAATGGGCAGCCATGACAAATCGCCCCAGCCTTCCCCCCGAGATTGCCCGCCGCCGTACCTTTGCGATCATTTCGCACCCGGACGCGGGCAAGACGACGCTGACCGAAAAGTTCCTGCTGTTCGGCGGGGCTATCCAGATGGCCGGTCAGGTGCGCGCCAAAGGCGAAGCCCGGCGGACCCGCTCGGACTTTATGCAGATGGAAAAGGACCGGGGCATTTCCGTCTCGGCCTCTGCGATGTCGTTTGATTACAAGACCTTCCGCTTCAACCTTGTGGACACGCCCGGCCACTCTGACTTTTCCGAGGACACCTATCGCACCCTGACGGCGGTTGACGCTGCGGTCATGGTCATCGACGGGGCCAAGGGCGTGGAAAGCCAGACCCAAAAGCTCTTTGAAGTCTGCCGCCTGCGCGATCTGCCCATCCTGACATTTTGCAACAAGATGGACCGCGAAAGCCGCGACACCTTTGAGATCATCGACGAGATTCAGGAAAATCTGGCCATCGACGTGACACCGGCCTCCTGGCCGATCGGCATGGGCCGCGATTTCCTCGGCTGCTACGATCTTTTGAATGACCGGCTGGAGCTGATCTACAGGGCCGACCGGAACCGGGTGGCCGACTCAATCCAGATCAACGGGCTGGACGATCCGCGCATGGCAGAACATGTGCCAGCCGATGTGCTGGCCAAACTGCGCGAAGAAATTGAAATGGCCCGCGAGCTTTTGCCCGCGCTTGATCCTCAGGCCGTCCTTGAAGGCCACATGACCCCGATCTGGTTCGGATCTGCCATCAATTCCTTTGGCGTGCGCGAACTGATGGACGGCATCGGCTCTTTCGGGCCTGAACCACAGATCCAGTCGGCAGAGCCGCGCAAGATCGCCCCCGAGGAACCCAAAGTCACCGGTTTCGTGTTCAAGGTTCAGGCCAATATGGACCCCAAGCACCGCGACCGGGTCGCCTTTCTGCGCCTCGCCTCGGGCCATTTCGAACGGGGCATGAAACTGACCCATGTCCGGTCGAAAAAACCGATGAGCATCACCAACCCGGTCCTCTTTCTGGCCGCTGACCGCGAACTGGCGGAAGAGGCCTGGGCCGGGGACATCATCGGCATTCCGAACCATGGCCAATTGCGCATCGGCGATACGCTGACAGAAGGCGAGATGCTGCGGGTCACCGGCATCCCCTCCTTCGCGCCCGAATTGCTGCAATCGGTCCGCGCGGGCGATCCGATGAAGGCCAAGCATCTTGAAAAGGCGCTGATGCAATTTGCCGAAGAGGGTGCCGCCAAGGTCTTCAAGCCGATGATCGGTTCAGGCTTTATCGTCGGTGTCGTGGGCGCCCTTCAGTTCGAGGTGCTGGCAAGCCGGATCGAGCTTGAGTACGGCCTGCCCGTCAACTTCTCCCCATCGCAATTCACCTCTGCCCGCTGGGTTGCGGGGCCAAAAGTGGCGGTCGATGCGCTGGTCAATGTGAACAAGCAGCACATGGCCACGGACAATGACGACGACCTCGTCTTTCTCACGCGACTGCAATGGGACATCGACCGGATCGGCCGGGATTATCCGGACGTCAAGCTGACAGCGACCAAGGAAATGATGGTTTAGGGTCAATCGGCCCCTATACCTAAGTTTCCTTGACCTTTCCGCCGTTTAAGCCTATCGCAACGCTAAGATGAACGCCCCGGCAATCCGGTCGGGCGGGCCGCGCGTGTTTGCGGCCGGAACAGGCCGCAACATACGCGAAAGGGCCCCCTTTGACTGATACCACGACTGATACCCCCGACAAGACCATCCTTGCCGCTGACGCCCCCGTTCAGGTCCAGTTCGCTGACCTGAACTTGGATGCAAAGGTTCTGCGAGCTGTCGCCGACACCGGCTACACCACCCCAACCCCCATTCAGGCCGGCGCGATCCCCCCTGCCCTGGCAGGACGTGACGTTCTGGGCATCGCCCAGACCGGGACCGGCAAGACGGCAAGCTTTGTCCTGCCGATGATCACCCTACTTGGCCGTGGCCGCGCCCGCGCGCGCATGCCACGCAGCCTGGTGCTTTGCCCCACGCGCGAGCTTGCCGCCCAGGTTGCCGAGAACTTTGACACCTATGCCAAGCATACGAAGCTGACCAAGGCCCTTCTGATCGGCGGCGTCAGCTTTAAGGAGCAAGACCTGCTGATCGACCGGGGCGTTGACGTGCTGATCGCCACACCGGGCCGCCTGCTTGACCATTTTGAGCGTGGTAAGCTGCTCTTGACCGGCGTCCAGATCATGGTGGTGGACGAGGCTGACCGCATGCTCGACATGGGGTTCATTCCCGATATTGAGCGGATTTTCGGCCTGACACCCTTTACCCGTCAGACCCTGTTCTTCTCGGCCACCATGGCGCCCGAGATTGAGCGGATCACAAATACCTTCCTCTCCGCCCCCGCCAAGATCGAGGTCGCCCGCGCCGCTACGACCGGCGAGAATATCACCCAGGGAGTGGTCATGTTCAAAGGCAGCCGCAAGGATGCCGAGGCCAAGGAAAAGCGCGACCTGTTGCGCGCGATGATCGATGCCGAGGGTGAGGCTTGCACCAACGCGATCATCTTCTGCAACCGCAAGACGGATGTGGATATCGTTGCCAAGTCCCTGAAAAAATATGGCTATAACGCTGAACCGATCCACGGCGATCTGGAACAGTCGCAGCGGATGCGGACGCTTGACGGTTTCCGCGAAGGATCAATCCGGTTCCTGTGCGCCTCTGACGTGGCTGCCCGCGGCCTTGATGTCCCCGCCGTCAGCCATGTGTTCAACTTTGATGTGCCCAGCCACGCCGAGGATTATGTCCACCGGATCGGCCGGACCGGCCGGGCCGGTCGCAAGGGTGCGGCGATGATGATCTGTGTGCCGCGCGACGAAAAGAACCTCGATGCGATCGAGCGTCTGGTACAGACCACCATTCCCCGGCTTGATAACCCCCTCACCAATCGTCCCCAGCCCACCGGCGAGGTCGAGGATGACGGACGGACCGAGGATAAGCCCGCACGCAGCCGCAGCAGAAGCCGCAGCCGCAGCCGGACCCCACGCGATGAGGCGAAGCCAGCCGAAACAGGTGCGGCGGTAGAGGCCTCCCCAGCCGTGGCCTCCCCAGCCGTGGCCGAACCTGCCGTAGCAGAGCCCGCCCCCCAGATTGCGCCAGAGCCCAACGCCGAACCTGCGCAACAAGCCGTCGAAACGCGCCCCAAGCGTGATCAGGAACCGCGCCCGCGTGGCCGGGGCCGCCGCGAGCCGCGCGACGAAAAGATTGTGGGCATGGGCGACGACGCCCCCGCCTTTATCCTCAAAAGCTTTGACGAGCGTCGGGCCGGTTAAGACCTTATCAGGCGTTCCCCGGCAAACCGGGACGGCAAAGAATAGACGAGACATAGAAAAGGCGGGCCAAGGCCCGCCTTTTTCGTTTGGTCCAGATCATTCTTGTCTAGCTTAGTCTGCTGACAACAATCGTCACTTCTGGCTTCTTGCCGATCTCGTTCTGCGAGGTCTGGCGCGTGATCCGCTTGAGTTCTTTTTCAAGCTTGTCCTCGTCGCGCAGGGTTTTGGCAGCGGCGCGGTTGATGAACTGGCTCAGGTCCTCTTCCAGCACTTCGACAAGGGCCGCGTTTGACCGGCCCGTCTCGGGCAGGCCCATAAGCTCCACCCACGGATCACCGAGGGGCTCGTCGTTCTCATCAATGATCAGCGTGACGGTGACATGACCGTTCAACGCCATGCGGATACGGTCCCGCACCACGCCGTCCATCGCGCCGATCTGGACAGACCCGTCAAGATAGGTGCGACCGGTTTCGACATACTCGGCCACCTTGGGGGCATTGCCACTCAGGTCCAGCATCATACCGTTGACAGCTACGATCCCGGTCCGGCCCTTTTCGGCGGCCAGTTTCACATGCTCTCGCAGGTGGCGGTGTTCGCCGTGCATGGGAATGATGACCTGCGGGTCAATGATTTCATGCATTTCGGACAGGTCAGGCCGGTTGGCGTGGCCCGACACATGATATTTGCCACCGTCATCATCGACGACATCAACGCCCATCTCGCTAAAGGCGTTCATGATGCGGATCACGCCGCGCTCATTGCCCGGAATGGTCTTGGAGGAGAACAGGAACGTATCCCCCTCTTTCAACGACAGCCCAAGATAGGACCCCTGCGCCAGTTGCGCCGAGGCGGCACGCCGCTCGCCCTGGCTGCCGGTCACAAGCAAAAGGACGGTATTGCGCGGCATCTGGGCGGCGTCCTCGGGGGAAACCACATTGGGAAAATCGTTCAAAAGACCGGTCGACTTTGATGTCTCGACCATCTTACGCATGGCCCGGCCAAGCAAGCAGACCGACCGGCCCGCCCGCTCTGCCGCGGTGGCAATCGTCTTCAGGCGGGCAACGTTCGAGGCAAAGGTGGTGGCGACCACCATGCCGGCGGCGTCTTTCATGAACTGCTCGATCGCCGGGGAAAGGGTCGATTCCGACCGGCCCGGCAATGGCGAAAACACATTGGTGGAATCGCAGATCAGCGCCTTGACGCCCGGCTTGGCCACTTCGGCCCAAAGGGCGCGGTCAAAGGCCTCGCCCACAACGGGGGCAGTGTCGATCTTGAAGTCGCCCGAATGGATCACCCGGCCTGCAGGGCTGTCGATGGCAAGGCCCGCACTTTCGGGGATCGAATGGCTGATCGGCACGAAACCCACCGTGAACGGTCCGGCCTTCACGGTTTCCGGCCAGGCACCTACGATGCGCAGCGCGCTTTCGGGAGCGCCGTGATCGTCAAGCTTCATCCGGGCCAAGGCGCCGGTGAATTTGCGGGCATAGATCGGCGCCTTCAGCCGCTCCCACAACAGTCCCACCGCGCCGACGTGGTCTTCGTGGGCATGGGTGATAAAGATCGCCTCGATCCGGTCGCGCCGTTCCTCAAGCCAGGTAACGTCGGGCAGGATCAGGTCCACACCCGGCGTGCCGTCCATGTCGGGAAAGGTCACGCCCAGATCAACAACGATCAGTCGTTCCTTGCCCGGCGCCCCATAGCCATAAACATAGGCGTTCATCCCGATCTCGCCCGCCCCGCCGAGGGGAAGGTAGATCAGCCGATCAGTCCCACTTTTCATTCGTTATCCTTGTTGTACTCGTGGATGACCGTCAGGCCATGCATCGTCAGATCATCTTCTATGGCATCAAATAGCGCGTCGCCTTGCGCGAACAACGATGCCAGACCGCCGGTGCCGATGACCTTCATCGCGCGCCCGCGTTCCGCTTTGATCCGAGCGGTTATCTCCTTCACCAGTCCGATGTAACCCCAGAACGCCCCGGATTGCATGCAGGCCACAGTGTTGGTGCCAATCACCTTGTCCGGCCGACTGACATCGACGTGGGGCAAGGCGGCGGCGGCCATGTGAAAGGCCTCAAGGCTGACATTGACCCCAGGGGCGATCACCCCACCCACATAGGCGCCGTCATCATCCACCACATCGGCGGTGGTGGCAGTGCCAAAGTCCACCACGATCAGGTTGCCGCCATGCCGATCAAAGGCGCCGACGGTATTGACCAAACGGTCCGGCCCGACCGCCGTGCCCGGATCAACCCTTGGTGGGACCGGCAAATGACATTCAGGCTTGCCCACGACAAGAGGGCGGCAGTTGAAGTAGCGGTCGGCCAGGACCCTAAGGTTGAATACCACCCTTGGCACTGTGGAGGATATGATCACCTCTGTGATCTGCACATCCAGCTTGCGCGCACCCATCAGGGTCGAGAGCCAGACAAAATACTGGTCCGCCGTCCTTTGCCAATCGGTCGAGGTCCGCCAGGTGGCCAGGAAGGTTTTCCCATCCCAGATTGAGAAAACGGTGTTGGTATTGCCGCAATCAATCGCCAGGAGCATGGTTCCTGATCCCTTCAAAAGTACACATCCGCTGCCGCGATACTGCGGGGTCCACGGGATGTGATCAGGACAAGGTTGCCGTCCTGGTCGATGGTATCAAAAAGTCCGCGCACCGTCTTTTTGCCGGTGCGGGCAGTGATTTCTTCGCCCAGACGGGCGGCATTGCGCAGCCAGTCTTCGCGAATGCGGGGAAAGCCAAAGGCCGCAAGCTTGCCTTCCTGGGTCGCATAGGCGTCGGCCAGCACGGTCAGAAAGGTCTCGGGCAGGACGTCCTCGCCCCCTGCCCCGCGCAGGCTGACGGGGGGGAAGGCCCCTCCAAGGTCTTCGGGGGCATTCGCCAGGTTGACGCCGATCCCGATTGACAGCCAATCAACGAATGGCCCACGCGAGGTGGATTCGAGAAGTATGCCCGAAACCTTGCCCCCATCTAGCAGAACATCGTTGGGCCATTTCAACGCCAGCTTGGACCGGTCGACGTGAATGGCCAGCGCCTCGAACAGGGCATTGGCGGCAAGGAAGGACCGCTTGGCCGCTTCGGCAGGTGTGCAGTCTGGGCGAAAGATCAGGGTGGCGGCAAGGTTGCCCGCCGGTTGGACCCATGTCTTGCCCTGGCGCCCCTTGGCGGCGCTCTGCCGCCGCGCCATGACCCAGGTGGGTTTATCCAGCTCTCGGACCCTGCGGGCCGCTTCGGCCATGGTGCTGTCGACCTCGTCGAGGATCAGCCGGTCATATTCATCCGGCCAGGGCAGAGCCCGTCCTGATCCCTCAGTTGACAAGGGCAGCGGCGGCAAAGGCAGCCATCGGCTCGATGCCGAACATGTTTACAACGCCCCCAAGCATCACAGCGGCCGAGGCCATGAGAAAGCCCCAGAGGACCGGCGACATTCCCGGATCCAGCGCCTCCCGCTCTTCTCCGAAATACATGAAGTAGACGATGCGCAGGTAATAGAAGGCACCGATAACGCTGGCGACCACACCGGCGATGGCCAGCCAGGCCAATCCGCCTTCGTAGGCGGCGCGCAGGACGTAAAGTTTGCCAAAGAACCCAAGGAACGGCGGCACACCTGCAAGGCTGAACAGCAGGAACAGCATGGCACCCGCCTTCAAGGGCTCGCGTTTGGAGTACATGTTCAGGCTGGCGATGTCTGTCACGACGCGGCCGTCCTTTTCCATGCTCATGATGAAGGCAAATGTGCCGATGTTCATGGTGACGTAGATCGCCATGTAGATCAGCATCGCCTGCACACCAAAGGCGGTGCCAGAGGCAAGCCCCATCAGGGCAAAGCCCATGTGTGCGATGGACGAATAGGCCATCAGCCGTTTGATGTTGGTCTGCCCGATGGCGGCCACGGCCCCAAGAAACATAGAGATGACGGACAAGAACGCCACGATCTGCTGCCAGTCCCCGACGATCCCGCCAAAAGCGTCAAAGACGACCCGGGCAAACAGCGCCATCGCCGCGACCTTGGGGGCGGTTGCAAAGAAGGCGGTGACCGGCGTGGGCGAGCCTTCATAGACATCCGGCGTCCACATGTGGAACGGCGCGGCGGACACCTTGAAGGCGAAACCCGCCATCAGGAACACAAGGCCGAACAAGAGGCCCAAGGACGGCTTGTCACTCGTCGCCTCGACGATGCCCGAGAACAGCGTTGTTCCGGCAAAACCATAGGTCAAAGAGGCGCCATAAAGCAAAAGGCCCGACGACAGCGCCCCCAGCACAAAGTACTTCAGGCCCGCTTCGGTCGATTTCTGGCTGTCCCGGCGCAGAGCGGCGACGACATAGAGGGCGAGCGACTGCAGCTCGAGCCCCATGTAAAGAGCCATCAAATCACCGGCCGAGACCATGACCATCATGCCCACGGTGGCCAGCGCCACCAGCAGCGGATACTCGAACCGCAAGAGGCCATGGCGCAGCATATACCCTTCGGACATCAACAAGACCGCTGCGGCCGATAACAGGATCATGACCTTGGCAAAGCGGGCAAAGCCGTCGTCGACGAACATGCCCCCAAAGGCCACCTGCGTGCCGCTGTCGGTGCCAACCCAAAGGGCCAGCAGAACCATGACCGCACTGGTCACCCAGACCAGGATCGAGGCCATCCCGTCCTTGCTGGTATAGACCGCGCCAAGCAGGGCGATCATGGCGTAAATGGCCAGAACGATTTCGGGCAGGACAACTTGGATATCGGCGGAAAGCATACCTTGGGTCCTTAATTTTCGGCAAACTGGCTGGCGGCATCATAGTCCGCCACAGCCACGTCAACGTGGTCGACCAGCGCGCTGACGCTGGGGCCAATGATATCGGTTACAAGCGCCGGATAGACGCCCAGAAGCAGGGTCATAAAGACCAGTGGTGCAAAGATTGCCCGCTCGCGTCGGGTCATGTCGGTGATCGAGCGCAGGGCCTCTTTGATGAGGTCGCCCATGACAACCCGGCGATACAGCCACAAGGCATAGGCGGCCGATAGGATGACCCCCGTTGTCGCAACCATCGCAACCCAGGTATTCACCTGGAACACGCCCACCAACGTCAGGAATTCCCCGATAAATCCAGAGGTGCCCGGCAGGCCAACATTGGCCATGGTGAATAGCATGAAGATCATCGCATAGGCCGGCATCCGGTTGACGAGGCCGCCATAGGCGTCAATCTCGCGGGTGTGCATCCGGTCATAGATCACCCCGACGCAAAGAAAGAGTGCACCCGAGATAAAGCCGTGGCTGATCATCTGGAATATGGCCCCATCAAGCCCCTGCTGGTTCACAGCAAAGATGCCCATCGTCACAAAGCCCATGTGCGCGACCGAGGAGTAGGCGATCAGCTTTTTCATGTCCGACTGCACCAGCGCCACAAGCGAGGTGTAGACGATGGCGATGGCCGACATCCACAAGACCACTGGCGCCCAGATATCGGAGGCCACCGGGAACATTGGCAGGCTGAACCGCAGGAAGCCGTAGCCCCCCATCTTCAACAAGATCGCCGCCAGCACCACCGAACCGGCCGTGGGGGCCTGCACGTGGGCGTCGGGCAACCATGTGTGGACTGGCCACATCGGCATCTTGACCGCGAATGAGGCGAAGAAGGCCAGGAAAAGCATCGTCTGCATGCCCCCCATCACCTGCATGCCCAAAAGAGGGAAAGCCTCGGACGAGAAGTTGTAGGTAAGCAGCGAAACCCCGTCGCCGCAGCCTCCGATACAGGTGGTGCCGGCCTGGGCGAACATGGCGACCATCGCCACCAGCATCAGCACAGAGCCAAGGAACGTATAAAGGAAGAACTTGAAGGATGCGTAGATCCGGTTCTTGCCACCCCAGATGCCGATGATCAGGAACATCGGGATCAGGCCAGCCTCGAAGAACAGGTAGAACAGGACCAGATCAAGCGCCATGAAGACACCCAGCATCAGGGTCTCAAGTACCAGGAAGGCGATCATGTATTCCTTGACCCGGGTCTTGACGTCCCAGCACGAGGCAATGACCAGCGGCATCAGGAAGGTCGTCAGCATGACAAACAGGATCGAGATCCCGTCAACACCCATTCGGTAGCGAAGTCCCAGCAACCACTCGGCGTCTTCCACAAACTGGAAATCGATGTTGGAGGGATCAAACTCGAACAGGATGAACAGCGACACGACAAAACAGAAGACCGTGGTGGCAAAGGCCACCCACTTGGCATTGCGCTGCGCGGCCTCGTCATCGCCACGCAGGAACAGGGCCAGGATCGCCGCCCCCAAAAGCGGGATGAAAGTGGTCAGCGACAGAAGGTTACCCATTATTCTGCCCCTCCCGACAGCGTCATCCAGGTCAGCAGGGCGGCGATGCCAAGGACCATCCAGAAAACGTAAGTGAACATGTATCCCGACTGTGCCCGACCGGCGAGGCGGGTGAAGAAGGGGATGATCCCCATCGCCACGCCGTTGATGCCGCCGTCAATGACTGTCCCATCGCCCTGCTTCCACAGGAACCGCCCAAGGCCCATGGCCGGGCGGACAAAGAGGAAGTTGTAGATCTCGTCAAAGTACCACTTGTTCAACAGGAACTCGTAGAGCGGGCGCTGGTTCTCGGCCAGTTTGGCCGGCCAATCGGGACGACGGATGTACATCTGAAAGGCCAGACCAAAGCCAAGGAGCATGGCAAAGAAGGGCGACAGCTTGACCCAGACGGGCACGCTATGGGCCTCGTGGAGGACGTGGTTGTCGGGGTGCTTGAAGATCGCACCGGTGCCGGGCACGGCGGGCCATTCAACGGCAGCATGCTCGCCCGCGTCCCCTTCGGTCGCTTCTCCGGCGGCATAGGCGGGGGCAATCAGGGTAAAGCCTGCGGCGTGATCCTCGGCCCCGGCATGATCGGACGCCTCAAGGACGCCAAAGAACTTGCCGACGTTCTCGTCGCTGCTGAAGAACGGCTTGTAGAACACCATTCCCGAAAAGATCGCCCCAACGGCCAGAACGGCCAGCGGGATGGTCATGACATTGGGGCTTTCGTGGGCATGCTCGTGGGTATGATGATCACCGCGTGGGGTGCCATAGAACGTCAGGAACATCAGGCGCCAGCTGTAAAAGCTGGTCATGAAGGCCGCGACAACCAACACCCAGAAGGCAAAGCCCGCGTCGGCGGCAAAGGCGCTTTCGATGATCGCATCCTTGGACACAAAGCCCGCAAAGCCCACCGGAAAGCCAACGTAAAGAAGCGGAATGCCGACGCCGGTGATGGCCAGCGTGCCGATCATCATCGCCCAGAAGGTGCGGGGCATCTTGTGGCGCAGGCCGCCGTAGTTCCGCATGTCCTGCTCGTGATGCATCCCGTGGATGACAGAGCCGGCCCCAAGGAACAGCATCGCCTTAAAGAAGGCGTGGGTCAGAAGGTGGAACATGGCCACCGAATAGACACCAACACCAGCGGCCACGAACATGTAGCCCAGCTGCGAACAGGTCGAATAGGCGATGACCCGTTTGATGTCGGTCTGAACCAGACCGACAGTCGCTGCGAAAAAGGCGGTGCAGGCCCCCATATAGACGATGAATGTCTTGGTCTCGGGGGCGTATTCAAAGATCGGGGACATCCGGCAGACAAGGAACACGCCCGCGGTCACCATGGTGGCCGCGTGGATCAGGGCCGAAACGGGTGTCGGGCCCTCCATCGCGTCAGGCAGCCAGGTGTGCAGGAACAACTGGGCCGATTTGCCCATCGCCCCGATGAACAGAAGGAAGGCTACCAGGTTCGCCGCGTTCCAGTCGGTCCAAAGGAAGGACAGCTGGGTCTCTGCCAGCGACGGGGCAGCCGCAAAGATGTCGTCAAACCGGACCGAGTCAACGAGGAAGTAGATCGCAAAGATACCAAGGGCAAAGCCAAAGTCGCCGACCCGGTTGACCACAAAGGCCTTGATCGCCGCCGCGTTGGCGCTTGGCTTGCGGTAGTAGAACCCGATCAGCAGGTAAGAGGCGACGCCGACGCCTTCCCAGCCAAAGAACATCTGGATGAGGTTGTCCGAGGTCACCAGCATCAGCATCGCAAAGGTAAAGAACGACAGGTAGGCAAAGAACCGGGGGCGGTAGCTCTCGCCCTCGCGGAAGTTGTCGTCATGGGCCATGTAGCCAAAGGAATACAGGTGCACGAGGGCCGACACTGTGGTGATCACGATCAGCATGATTGCGGTCAGGCGGTCGAGGCGGATCGCCCAATCGGTGGCCAGTGTGCCACTTTCGATCCAGCGCAGGATCGTAATGCTTTCGGTAACGCCGTCATGGGACAGGAACACGATCCAGGACAAGAAAGCCGACAGGAACAAGAGGCCCGTCGCGGTCCATTGGGCGGCTGTCTCGCCAATGATCTTCCAACCAAACCCACAGATCAGGCTGCCGATCAACGGCGCGAATAGGATGATGGTTTCCATAATCTCAGCCCTTCATCACGTTGACGTCTTCAACGTCGATGGTCCCGCGGACGCGGAAGAAACACACAAGAATGGCAAGGCCGATGGCAGCCTCGGCGGCTGCGACGGTCAGGACGAACAGGGTGAACACCTGCCCCACCAGATCCCCCAGGAAGGACGAGAAGGCGACCATGTTGATATTCACCGCCAACAGCATCAATTCGATGCTCATCAGCATGATGATCACGTTCTTTCGGTTCAGAAACAGGCCAAAGACCCCGATGACGAACAGGGCCGCCGCCACTGTCAGGTAATGTTCAATTCCGATCATCGTCTTGCCCCAGCCTTGTTCGGTGCAGAAATCTTGCGAATGGTCCGTGCCAGCCTTGGGGCGCAAGGTGCGCCGCAGCCGACCTTGTAAAGTGTTCTGATCACAGCCCCTGCCCCGGCTTCACGTCCTTGAGTTCCATGGCCTTGGCCGGATCGCGATACATCTGCGCCAGCACATCCTGCCGCTTGATATCCACCCGGTGCCGCAGGGTCAGGACAATCGCCCCGATCATGGCAACCAAAAGGATCAGCCCGGCAAGCTGGAACAGCATGATGTAGCGGTCATAGATCAACAGACCGAGCGCCTTGGT
Organism: uncultured Paracoccaceae bacterium; assembly: GCA_937916485.1. Next base: position 28,819 of record CALFSV010000277.1, read on the forward strand.
GTTCTGGATATCGCCCGCCGGGGCGGCGATACGGGTCTCTGCCCCATCCGAGTAGCCCCAGACACCAAAGGCCAGTGCCAGTTGCATCAGGATGACCACCCCGATCAGCAAGGCCAGCGGCATGTATTTAGCCATCTCCGCCTTCAACTCGGCAAAGTCGATGTCCAGCATCATGACAACGAAGAGGAACAGAACCGCCACGGCGCCGACGTAGACGATGATCAAGAGCATCGCCACAAACTCGGCCCCCAGAAGGACAAACAGACCAGCAGACGACAGGAACGCGAGGATCAGCCAAAGGACCGAATGGACCGGGTTCCGGCTGACCACGGTCATCAGACCGCCCATCAGCGTCGTCACCGCAAAGGCGTAAAAGGTAAAGGCTGCAACCGTCATGCGTCCGTGTCCTTATCGTCGTTCATGACCTCGGAGGCGAGGTCCATGGCCTTGGTCATGGCGGGCATGCCACCAAAGAGACCTGCCTGGGCAATGGTCTCGGCAATCTCTTGTGCCGTTGCACCTGCCTCGCGGGCGTGGCGCACGGTCAATCGCAATTGGGCCTCTGCCTGCGCGCCAAGGATCGTCAGACCCATCAGCGTCAGCAAAAGCCGTGTCTTGGCATCCAGCCCCTCGGGGTTGAGGGTCTTGCCCCAGAACGCCTCCATCACGTCCTTGGGCATGGTCGGCCACATCGCTTCGAACCCCTTGGGCGTAAAGGTCTCAAGCGCAGGATTGAGCGATGCGGCCCAGTCCTGCCCGGCCTTCATCATCGCGGCAAAGGGGTTTTGATCGGTCATCTGTAGGGGGCGTCCAGTTCGAGGTTGCGCGCAATCTCGGCTTCCCAGCGGTCGCCATTTTCCAGCAGTTTGGCCTTGTCGTAATAAAGCTCTTCCCGGGTTTCGGTCGAAAACTCGAAATTCGGGCCTTCGACGATGGCATCGACCGGACAGGCCTCCTGACAGAAACCGCAGTAGATGCACTTGGTCATATCAATGTCGTAGCGCGTGGTGCGGCGGCTGCCGTCTTCGCGCGGTTCGGCATCAATCGTGATGGCCTGCGCAGGGCAGATGGCCTCGCAAAGCTTGCAGGCGATGCAACGCTCTTCGCCATTGGGATAGCGGCGCAGGGCGTGTTCGCCCCGGAACCGGGGGCTGAGCGGCCCCTTTTCATGCGGATAGTTGACCGTCGCCTTGGGCGAGAAAAAGTACTTCATCCCCAGCTTGAAGCCCTGAAAGAAATCCTGAAGCAGGAAATACTTGGCCGCGCGGGTGTAGTCGATCTGCGTCATGATTACGCTCCTATCCAGCGGGCCCAGAAGCCGCCAAAGACTTCAAACTTGGCCAGGAACGACACCAGCACGACCCAACCCAGCGACATCGGCAGGAACACTTTCCAGCCCAGCCGCATCAGCTGGTCGTAGCGGTAGCGCGGGGTCACGGCCTTGACCAAGGCGAAGATGAAGAAACAGAACCCCATCTTGAGCACCATCCACAGCACACCATCCGGCAGGCCCGGGATCGGTGACAACCAGCCGCCCAGGAACAACAGCGACACCAGGGCGCACATCAGCACCACGGCCATCAGTTCACCGATCATGAACAGCAGGAAGGGAGTGGAGGAATATTCGACCTGGTAGCCCGCGACCAGTTCCGATTCTGCCTCGGGCAGGTCGAAGGGCGGCCGGTTGGTTTCGGCCAGCGCAGAGATGAAGAACAGGAACAGCATCGGGAAGTGGGGCAACCAGTACCAGTTGAAGATCCCGTAAGCCCCGTCTTGCGCCGCCACGATGGCGCCAAAGTTCATCGATCCGGTCGAGATGATCACACCGATGATGATCAGTCCGATCGACACTTCGTAAGAGATCATCTGCGCGGCTGAGCGGAGCGAGCCAAGGAAGGGATATTTGGAGTTCGACGCCCAGCCCCCCATGATCACGCCGTAAACCTCAAGCGACGAGATGGCAAAAACGTAGAGGATGGCCACGTTGATGTCGGCCAGCACCCAACCGTCATTGAACGGGATCACGGCCCAGGCAATGACCGCCATGACAAAGGAAATCATCGGAGCGAGGAAGAACACCGCCCGGTCGGCGCCTGCGGGAACCACGACTTCCTTAACGATATACTTAAGGAAGTCGGCAAACGACTGGAGCAGGCCAAAGACGCCCACCACGTTCGGCCCTTTGCGCATCTGCACCGCCGCCCAGACCTTGCGGTCGGCGTACATCAGCATGGCAAGCGCCAGAAGCAACGGGATCAGCACCAGGAGGCATTGACCCAGCACCATCAGGATGATGCCAAGATTGGTCGTTGTGAAGAAGTCGATCATGTCTCAATCCTTCGGAGGCTCTTGGGCCTTCACACCGTCGGTATGCCGGATCGGCCACATTCGGCCACCGTCACTTCGGCGTCTATTGTCCTTTCGCCCGGAGGCAGCGCCGCCGAGATGGTGTAAACAGCATCCGCGCGCCAGTTTCCAGCCGTTTCATCGACCAAAGTGCGCACATGTCGCGCAAATCCGTATCCCCGGATCAACGCATATTGGGCCGCCGCGCATTCGGCGAATTTCTCTACATCGTCGGACCCTCTGGCCCCCTCCATCGCCACTCGAAAGCCGACCAGGTCGCCTTCGAGAAGCCGGGTTTCGACCGGTCCATAGATCCGGCCGGTCGATCCTTGCCCCTGTTGGGCGTCGCAGGCCGCGAGGGCCAGAACAGCGCCCGCCAGCCCTAACGACTGTCCCATCGAATGGCGCGTCAGGGCCAACATGCCCGACTACTCCGCCGCCATCGCGGTCTGGGCCCGCGCCTTGGCCGCAGCACTCAACTCGGCCATCAGCGCACTGGCGCGAGCAATCGGGTTCGTCAGGTAGAAATCCTTGATCGCATTGCGGAAATCGGCCTTGCCAAGGTCGCCTGCCTCAATTGGGGCAATCGTATTCTCGGCCACTTCGTCGATCCGTCCCAGATGCGGATGGGCCTTGACCAGCGCCTGGCGTAGGGCGGCAAGTGTGTCAAAGGGCAACGTCGCCCCAAGCTCTGCCGAAAGGGCGCGCAGGATGGCCCAGTTTTCTTTTGCCTGACCGGGGGCAAACCCGGCCCGCATGGCCAATTGAGGCCGACCTTCGGTATTCACGAACAGGCCGTTTTCTTCGGTATAAGCCGCACCGGGCAGGATGATGTCGGCGCGATGCGCACCGCGATCGCCATGGCTGCCCTGATAGATGACGGTGGGACCGGCGGCGATGTCAACCTCGTCCGCCCCAAGGTTGTAGACCACATCGGCCCCGTCCAGTGCAGCGGCAAACCCGCCTTCGGTGACGGCACCAACGTCCATCGCCCCGACGCGCGAGGCGGCGGTGTGCAGGATCAGCAGACCGGAGTTCGAATTTTCGGCCAACTTGATGGCATGGGCCAGCACAGCAGCGCCATCGGCCTCCTGAATCGCGCCCTGACCCACGATGACAAGGGTCGGCTTGGCCTTCGTCTCATCGCTGATGGTCTGGGACGACAACTGCTCGAGCGCTGCGCGGTCGGTGCCGACATGGGCGTATTCGAACGTCAGATCAATGGCTTCGCCAACCAGCCCGATGTTTGCGCCCCGGCTCCAGGCCTTGCGCAGACGGGCACCCAGAACCGGCGCCTCATCGCGGGGGTTGGTGCCGATCAGCTGGATCATGGCAGCCGTGTCGATGTCTTCGATGGAGGCCGTACCCACATACGCGCCACGATTGCCGATGGGCAGCTTTGCGCCATCCGTCCGGCATTCCACATGGCCACCCATGCCTTCGATCATTTGCTTGAGGGCGAACGTCGCCTCTACCGGGGCAAGGTCACCGATCAGACCGGCAACCTTCTTGCCCTTCATGGCAGCGGCGGCGGCGGACAGGGCCTCGGGCCAGCTGGCCGGGCGCAGTTTGCCGTTTTCGCGGATATAGGGAGTGTCGAGGCGCTGGCGACGCAGGCCGTCCCAGACAAAGCGGGTCTTGTCGCTGATCCACTCTTCATTCACCCCGTCATGGTTACGGGGAAGAAAGCGCATGACCTCGCGGCCCTTGGTGTCGACCCGGATGTTGGAGCCAAGGGCGTCCATGACATCGACAGATTCGGTCTTGGTCAGCTCCCAGGGACGGGCGGTAAAGGCATAGGGCTTGGACACCAGGGCCCCGACAGGGCACAGGTCGATGATGTTGCCCTGCAGGTTCGAGACGAGGGTCTGGTTGAGGTAGGATGTAATCTCTGCATCCTCGCCCCGGCCGGTCTGGCCCATCTGGTGGATGCCTGCGACTTCGGTGGTAAAGCGGACGCAGCGGGTGCACGAGATGCAGCGGGTCATGTGGGTTTCGACCAGCGGGCCAAGGTCGAGGTCCTCTGACGCGCGCTTGGGTTCGCGGTAGCGGCTGAAATCCACACCATAAGCCATCGCCTGATCTTGCAGATCGCATTCGCCGCCCTGGTCACAGATCGGGCAATCAAGGGGGTGGTTGATCAGGAGAAACTCCATCACCCCTTCGCGGGCTTTTTTGACCATGGGCGAGTTTGTCTTGACCACCGGGGGCTGGCCTTCGGGGCCGGGACGCAGGTCCTTGACCTGCATCGCACAGGAGGCCGCGGGCTTGGGCGGGCCACCAACCACCTCGACCAGGCACATACGGCAGTTGCCCGCGATGGTGAGGCGTTCGTGGTAGCAGAAGCGAGGGACTTCAATACCTGCCGCTTCGCAGGCCTGAATGAGCGTCATGGCGCCCGGCACCTCGATTTCCTTACCGTCGATAATGATTTTCTTAAGATCGGACATGGCCAGCCTATCGTTCCCGTCCCGCGTCTTCGCGATCCTGGTGGCCGCCGCGGTCGGGAGGGTTCTAACGCGCCTGTCCCCATGATGCCAGTCGGTTCGCACCTGCAGCATGCGGAAAATTGTCCTGATCGGGTGACAAATCCCTAATCCTTGGGAATGAGGCCATCCCCTGCCGAAGCCGGATCGGCTCGTTCCAGCCAGTCCCAGCCAAAGGCATGGACTGTGTCGCCCATGCTGCGGCGCTGTTCCAGCCGCTCCATCGCTTCTTCCAGAGTGGGTCTGTGTCCCGCAGGCACCCGCCACATGACAAAATGCATCTCGCCCAACACCTCGAACCATTCTGAGCGGCGATCAAAAAACCGGCGATGGACCGTGTCCCAGACAAAGCGCTTGAGGTTGGCAGCATCCTCCCAGACGGTCAGATTCGCGACAAACTGAGGATCGCCGTCGATCTTGGCCTCGGTATTGCCGGTGCCGGGTTCGCCCGAACCTTCCATCATCCAGACAAAACCAGGCATGCGTTTGCCCATACCATTGATGCGATCAAGGGCGGCCATGAACTCGGCTACCTTCGGATCATCCGTGGGCGCGAGCAGGCGACCAACGTTCAGTTCGGCAAGGTGGTGGGTCTTGGCAGGTCGCAGAGGCAAGGCGGGCTCCTGGTAAGGTGGGTCAAGACCCACCTTACGCGCCATTCCAGGACGTGGCCTAGCGCAAAAGGCGACCGATCTGGGTCCCCGCCGCGATCTGGCCCTCGCCGACCAGGCAGTAGGTTTCCCATTCGCCGGGGACGCCGCCAAGATCGCGCAGTCGCTGACGTGCGATCGCCTCGAGGCGTTCCTTTTCGGCGTCGTCGTCGACATAGGCCTCGATCTCGGAGGTCGAATATCCCAAGCTCTCTGCATGGGCCTTCAAGCCATAGAGAAAGTTGATCCCCCGCAGGATCCGGGCGTCCAGCCGATCACACTTTCGACCGATCTCATAGGCGATTGCGGTATTGATCAGCCCTTCTGTCAGGATCGCATCATCCTGCAACGCCGGCCGGGCGGCGGACGTCCCTGCAAGAACCGCAAACCCCAGGACAAGGGCCAAGCTGCGGAGAAGGTCGGACTTGGTGGACATCATGTTATCCTTTTGCGACGATTTCGTCGGATGGGCCTGATCGTTACCGGCCCTTTTGCATGACTCCGACATCGGTCCGAGAGGCAAGATATTCAATATCAAGACCAAATGCCTCAGCGAAGAGCTGCCGGTCACGGAACGAAAAGACGCCGGCCTACAGGCTGGCCCTGCCAGATTGTCCGAATAGGGCGCCCCCCTTCGCCCCAAAGGCCATGGGCGTATCGCCCTCGGCCTGCCACTGGCGAAACCGCTCAAGGCCCTATGCTAGTGTGGGACGGTGACCAATTGCGACCGGCCACATCACCAGGTGACTGCGGTCCAGGGGTTCGAACCAGTCTGCGGCGCGCACCATGAAACGCTGATGCAGGGTCTTGTGAACGAAGGCCATCAGGGACGCCCCATCCTCCCAGACGGATAGGGTCGAGGCGACCCGTTTGTTGTCCCCAAAGGGGCCGTCCGGGTCTTTTTGTGCCGCATCCATCTCCTCATCGCCCAACATCCAGATAAAGCCTGGGCTGCGGCGGGCGATGGCGTTGACCTTGTCTATGGCCTCGACAAACGGTGCGACGCGGGGGTCGTCCCAATCGTGGCGCAGGGTTCCAAAGTTGAGTTCGGCCAGCGGCATGGGGGGTTGCGTAAGGTGGGTCATGACCCACCTTACCTGTCCCTACTCGGCGGCGATCGGAGACCGTTTGTGTTTGATGCGGTCTTCGATCTCGTCGCGGAAGTTGCGGATCAGCCCCTGAATGGGCCAGGCGGCGGCATCGCCAAGGGCGCAGATGGTATGGCCCTCGACCTGCTTGGTGACATCAAGCAGCATGTCGATCTCCTCGACCGCCGCCTCACCCTTCACCAGACGCTCCATCACCCGCATCATCCAGCCTGTGCCCTCGCGACAAGGGGTGCACTGGCCGCAGCTTTCATGTTTGTAGAATTTTGACAACCGCCAGATCGCCTTGATCATATCGGTCGACTGATCCATCACGATGACCGCCGCCGTGCCGAGGCCCGACCGCTTTTCGCGCAGCCAGTCGAAATCCATGATCGCCTCGTCCATCTGGTCCGCCCGAAGGCAAGGGACCGATGAGCCACCGGGGATCACCGCCTTGAGGTTGTCCCAGCCGCCGCGAATGCCGCCACAATGCCGGTCGATCAGCTCGCGGAAGGGGATCGACATCTCTTCCTCGACCACACAGGGATTGTTGACGTGACCCGAGATGGCAAAGAGCTTTGTGCCCGTATTGTTGGGCCGCCCAAATCCGGCAAACCAGTCGCCGCCCCGCCGCAAAATCGTGGGCACAACCGCAATGGATTCGACGTTGTTCACCGTGGTGGGGCAGCCATAAAGGCCGGCCCCGGCCGGAAACGGCGGCTTCATCCGGGGCATGCCTTTCTTTCCCTCAAGGGATTCGAGCAAGGCGGTCTCTTCACCGCAGATATAGGCGCCTGCCCCGTGGTGCAGGTAAAGATCAAAGTCCCAGCCCGAGCCGCACGCATTCTTGCCAACAAGCCCCGCGTCATAGGCCTCGTCGATGGCGGCCTGCAGGGCCTCTTTCTCGCGGATGTATTCGCCGCGAATGTAGATGTAGCAGGCATGTGCCCCCATGGCGAAAGACGCGATCAGGCAGCCTTCGATCAGGGTGTGGGGATCATGGCGCATGATTTCCCGGTCCTTGCAGGTACCGGGTTCGGATTCGTCAGCATTGACCACCAGATAAGCAGGTCGGCCATCGCTTTCCTTCGGCATGAAGGACCACTTCAGACCGGTGGGGAAACCAGCACCGCCCCTGCCGCGCAGGCCGGATGCCTTCATTTCGGACACAATCCTGTCGCGCCCCTTGGCAAGGATATCCTTCGTCCCATCCCAATGCCCGCGCATCTGGGCGCCCTTCAGGCTGCGGTCGTGCATCCCGTAAAGGTTCGTGAAAATCCGGTCCTGATCCTGCAGCATCATCCGCCTCGCGTTTCCGGGCGCTTTACACCCGGGCCTGATATGGACGGGCCATGACGGCCCTGCCCGTTATTTCCCCGAACGACCAAGTCGCCGGGCCTGATAGGTCAACAACAGGGCAATGCCGAACCCGACAAGTGCCATGAGGTCAAAGAGCACACGGATCCGGACGGGCCAGTCAAACTGGCCACCCAGAAACATGGTGACAATCCAAAACACACCGGTTCCAGCCAAAACCAAGGAGGCCCTTCGGCCAGCCTTGCTTTGGGCGCTGTCCCGTTCGTTTTTGTTCTCGTCCGTCACTTTAGGCTCTCAGTCTTTGAATCAATAGACGCCGCCGTCTTCAACCCGTTTCGAGAATTCGGCTTCCCCGCCCGAAGCAAGCAATTTGGCCTGATCGACCCAGTTGTCCCGGCTTACGCGGCCCTTGAACCCTTCAAGGTTCTCGTCGACCCAGGCCACCTCGGGTGCGCGCCAGCTGGCGATCTGGTCAAAGTGATATACGCCCATACGGTTCAGCATCGCCTCGAGTTTGGGACCGACGCCTTTGATCTGCTTGAGATCATCAGCGCCGCCGTCACGCGCAGCGGTCAGCATTTCAGGTTTGCCATCTGCGGCCACGGGCGCAGGCTCTGCCGCAACAGGGCTGGCGACAGGTGCAGCCTTTGGGGCCGGAGCAGGTGCAGGTGCAGGTGCATGGGCTGCCGCTGGCGCCGCCGCCGTAGGTGCGGGCGCGGTTTCGCCAGCCGCGCGGACGGCCTGAATCTCGGCCAGGCTTTGCATTGGCCTGTACATGACCAAAAGCAGGAAGGCCGCTACGATCGCCGCGACAATGACCCCGCAAAACACGGCACCGGGCCACGAAATCTCGATCAACAACTTTGCCAAGACAGTCGTCAGAACGCCTGCCGTCGCCCCTGCCGCTACACTTGCAATAGCGCCATGGAAATTTTCAACCGGTTCAGCCATCACCATCTCCCTCTCGGTGGCGGTTCCATTGACCGCCCGTCTCTTGGCGGTTCATCGCCATTCATAAAGGATAACGCTCCGAGGTCATAACAAAGAGTGCAATGCAAATGCTCCAAATGGGGCAGCAATTGCACCGTGGTTCATTCCGAGGCGAATTGCGTGGCCTGCGCGACCCAATCGTCCCGCTCGATCCGGCCCTTGAATTTCAGGCGGCTATCAACCCAGGCAATCTCGGCAGGCCCCCATTTGGCGATCTGGTCAAAGTGCCAAAAGCCCATTTCGTTCAGCAAAGCCTCAAGCTTGGGCCCCACGCCCGTGATACGCTTTAGGTCGTCTGCTTGACCACCACGCGCCGAATCAAGACGTTCGGGCGCGGACTCTGCGACCGATTCGGAGGGTTGCGACCTAGTCGCTTTGGGTGCCGTTGCGGGCTTGGCAGCAGCGTCTTTGGCCGGTGCTGCCGTGGTTTGCGAAGTCTTGGTCGGTGCAGCCTTCTTTGCAGATACGGTCTTTTTGCTGCCCCCTAGCCAAGGGGCGACCAATGGCACCTCGGTCCCGTCGATCCGCTTGACGGTATCGCCGATCTCAAGCGCCAGGGCCACGCTGGCGTTCTGCGCCATGCGGCCTTCGGAATGGGCGGTCAAAGTGGTCAGACCCGATTTCGGCTCTGCTGCATAGCGGCCGTTCTGTGGGCCGGGCACTGGCACCTTGCCGGCGGCCAACTCATCAAGGATGCGTCCAAAGCTCTCGACTGTCAGGTCCTCGTAATAGTCCTTGCCGATCTGGGCCATTGGCGCATTGGCGCAAGAGCCGAGGCATTCCACCTCTTCCCAGCTGAACTTGCCATCGGCCGACAGCTGATGCGCCTTGGGGGCAATGCGCTCCTTGCACAGACCCACAAGGTCCTCTGCACCGCAGATCATACAGCTCAGGGTGCCGCAAATCTGGACGTGGGCGACCGAACCGACCGGCTGCAATTGAAACATGAAGTAGAAGGTCGCAACCTCAAGCGCACGAATATAGGCCATGCCAAGCGTCGCCGCGACATGTTCGATCGCCGGGCGGCTCAACCAACCTTCCTGTTCCTGGGCGCGCCACAAAAGCGGGATGATGGCGCTGGCCTGGCGGCCTTCGGGGTATTTGGCAATCTGCGCTTCGGCCCAGGCCTGATTGGCGGGCGTGAAGGCAAAGCTTTCGGGTTGGTCAGGGTGCAGTCTGCGTAGCATCAGCTCATTCCGGTCAGGGCGGCGCCGCCGGTCAGGGTGACCAGGATCAACGCGGGGACGGTATGGAATCCGAAGCCTGCAAAGGCAAGGACCCCGGGGATAACGCCAAAGGTTAACATGGGCGACTCAGCCATTCGCTAGCGATCGACTTCGCCAAAGACGATATCCATCGTCCCGATAATCGCGGCCACATCGGCAAGCTGGTGGCCCTTGGCGACATGGTCCATCGCCTGCAGGTGCATATAGCCCGGTGCCCGCAGCTTGGCGCGGTAAGGTTTGTTGGTGCCATCGGCCACAAGGTAGACGCCGAATTCGCCTTTAGGCGCCTCGACGGCGGCATAGACCTCACCAGCGGGGACGTGGAAGCCTTCGGTGTAAAGTTTGAAGTGATGAATAAGCGCCTCCATCGAGGTCTTCATCTCTCCGCGTGTCGGCGGGGTCATCTTGCCCCGGGCCATGACATCACCCTTTTCATGGCGCAGCTTTTCGCAGGCCTGATTGATGATCTTCACGCTTTCGCGCATCTCGGCCATGCGGCACAGGTAGCGATCATAGCAGTCGCCGTTCTTGCCCACGGGGATCTGAAAGTCGAACTCGTCATAGCATTCATACGGCTGGGCGCGACGCAGGTCCCACGCAAGGCCCGACCCGCGCACCATCACGCCGGAAAAGCCCCAGTCCTGAATCTCCTGCTCGCTAACCACGCCGATGTCGCAGTTGCGCTGCTTGAAAATGCGGTTCTCGGTCAGCAGGCCGTCGATATCGTCCAGAAGCTTGAGGAAGGGAACGGTCCAGGCGTCGATATCCTCGATCAGCTCGGGCGGAAGGTCCTGATGGACACCACCGGGGCGAAAGTAGGCGGCGTGCAGGCGGGCGCCACAGGCCCGCTCGTAGAACACCATGAGCTTTTCGCGCTCTTCAAAGCCCCAAAGCGGCGGCGTCAACGCGCCCACGTCCATGGCCTGCGTCGTCACGTTAAGCAGATGCGACAGGATGCGACCGATCTCGGAATAAAGCACCCGGATCAGCGACGCGCGGCGCGGCACTTCGGTACCGGTCAGCTTTTCGATGGCCAGACACCAGGCATGCTCCTGATTCATCGGGGCCACATAGTCGAGGCGGTCGAAATACGGCAGATTCTGCAGGTACGTCCGGCTTTCCATCAGCTTTTCGGTGCCACGGTGCAAAAGCCCGATATGGGGGTCGCACCGTTCCACAATCTCGCCGTCCAGCTCAAGCACGAGGCGGAGCACGCCGTGCGCCGCCGGGTGCTGAGGCCCGAAGTTGATGTTGAAGTTGCGGATCTTCTGCTCGCCGGTCAGCGCGTCGGACGACCCGTCGTCATAGGTATTGCGCCGAATATCACCGTCCATCATGCCTTTGCCCTCGCAAGGTTGTGCTGCCAGTTTTGCGGCAGCGGGCCCATCTCGCGGGCCGCCCATTCGTAGTGCGTCTTCAGAAAGCCCAGCGCCTGCCGTTCAAGATCGGGGCGCATGGTTGCCTTGGGTCCTTCGTGGACCCGGTTCGCGCCGTCAACCGCTGTCGGCTCAAGACCAAGAAAGCGGCACATTGCTGTCCACCCCTCGGTCCGGAACAGACGCTCGCAAAATTCGATCCGCAACTGCGGGGCCGGAACGATTCGGCGCAACCGCGCAACCGCCTGCGGATAATCGCCACGCTGCAGGATGTGGGTCTCGTGCCCCTTGTTCAGGATGCGCCACTGAATGCCATTGGCCTTGTCCTCGACAGCCTCATGGGATTGGCGCTGACGCTCTGCCTGCATGCGGACATGCGACCACAGGCGGGCCAGAGGATCACGGACCAGGTAAACCCATAGGGCGCCCGGTACCCTTGCGGCCATCTGTGTCAGGGTTTCATCGGGCAGAATGGCATAGCCTGTGGTCATGTCAGCGGTCAGACGCTCATCAGCCCCCTGCCCCAGCCAATCCGTATAGGCGCGGTCATCGGCACGGTCGGCGCCAAGGACCCTGATCAGGCCTTCCATGTCATCAATCCGGCGGGCCATGTTGCGGACCTGCCAATCACGCCCCGCCGCCTCGGCCTCGGCAGCCTGCCGACGGAACTGCTCCAGCTTGCCCCGACAGGCCGCAACCTGACGATCACGAGCAGCCGCATCGGTCGTGTCCCAGTAATGCAATTCCTTAACCGACTTCAGTGCCGCGCCCGGATGATCGTGCAGGGCACGATAAAGCCAGGACGTGCCCGCCTTCGTCGCACCGACACAGAACAAGAGGCGCTGGTCAGACATTGTCAGCCCTTGGCCTTCTCATCGCCGGGCATGACGTATTGGGCGCCTTCCCAGGGGCTCATGAAATCGAACTGCCGGTATTCCTGCACCAGGCTCACCGGCTCGTAGACGACGCGCTTTTGCACTTCGTCATAACGGACCTCGGTATAACCGGTCGTCGGGAAATCCTTGCGCAGCGGGTGCCCCCGGAAACCGTAGTCGGTCAGCAGGCGGCGCAGGTCAGGATGGCCCGAGAACAGGATGCCGAACATGTCGAACACTTCCCGTTCGAACCAGTTGGCGCTGGGGTGAATGGTCACGATGGACGGAACCATGTCCTCCTCGCGGACTTGCACCCGCAGGCGGATACGCTGGTTCTGATACATCGACAGAAAGTGGTAGACGACGTCAAAACGCTTGGCCCGGCCGGGATAGTCCACCGCCGTGATATCAACGAGCGACGAAAAGCGGCAGGACCCGTCCGTCCGTAGGAAATCGACAAAGCCGACGAGGTTGGACAGGGCAACCGTCACTGTCAGCTCGTCAAATGCGACCTCCCAGGACAGGACACAATCGGTGCGTTTCAGCTCCAGATGGGCGCCAAGCTCGTTCAGGGCATCAGACATGGGTATTCCTTCCTGGCCAGTGGCTTAGCGGACAATAGTGCCGGTGCGGCGCATTTTGCGCTGCAACTGGAGGATGCCATACAGCAGGGCTTCCGCCGTCGGAGGGCAGCCCGGCACGTAAATGTCCACCGGCACGATCCGGTCGCAACCGCGCACAACGGAGTAGCTGTAGTGGTAGTAACCACCGCCATTGGCACAAGAACCCATAGAGATCACATACCTCGGCTCGGGCATCTGGTCATAGACCTTGCGCAGGGCGGGGGCCATCTTGTTGGTCAAGGTACCAGCGACGATCATCAGATCCGACTGGCGCGGTGAGGCGCGCGGTGCAGTTCCGAACCGCTCCAGATCATAGCGCGGCATGGAGGTATGCATCATCTCAACCGCGCAGCAGGCCAGACCAAACGTCATCCAGTGCAGCGACCCGGTGCGGGCCCAATTGATGATGTCAGCCGTCGAGGTGACAAGGAAACCCTTGTCCTGCAACTCGCGGTTCAGCTCCTGGGTGGCTGCCTCGCGGTCTGGGCCCACCTGTGTCCCGGTCATCACTCCCATTCGAGGGCTCCCTTCTTCCATTCATAGGCAAAGCCGACGGTCAGGACCCCAAGAAAAACCATCATCGACCAGAAGCCGACCATGCTGATGTCGCCAAAGGCCACCGCCCAGGGGAACAGGAACGCCACCTCAAGGTCAAAGATGATGAAGAGGATCGACACAAGGTAGAAGCGGACATCGAACTTCATCCGGGCATCGTCAAAGGCGTTGAACCCGCACTCATAGGCCGACACCTTTTCAGGATCGGGATTGCGCACCGCCACCACGATGGCCGCAAGGATCAGGATCGCTCCAAGCGCGATGGCCAGTCCAAGAAAAATGATGATCGGAAGGTAATTCCTCAGAAGGTCTTCCACGGTGCGGGATCCTTTCCTGCCAGGGCGCATCGCATCGCGCCCGATCGGCTTGTCTGTTGGCTGATGCGACACTTACCCCCCGCCCCCGACAGGGTCAACCGAAGCTGTGTCGCAGGCGCAGCATTTTCGGATCAAATCCCCGCAACATTTTGGCCAACAACAGCAGCCAACGTCTATGGCCAACTTCTTGGTCCGACTTCTTGGTCCGACTTCTTGGTCCGACTTCTTGGCCCGACTTCTTGGCCAACCTCTTCGGATCACAAATATCCCGGGGGGGCCGCAGGCGGGGGGCAGCGCCCCCCTGTCCGATCGAAGGTCAGGCACGACCGGCATCCTTTGCCCACCGACCCACCGGTCAGGTTTGCGCCGATCAAGGATGCCATGGCGGGTCAGCGGCAACGACTTCGGCAACTGGCCTCCCGCATGAAGGCCTATTCGGCGGCTTGCGCTCTGGCTTGCCAGACTGCGCCGACCTCAGCCCTGATGATCCGGGCGATCAGGTCGCAATCCTCAAGGCTGAAGGTCAGGGGCAGGCGCATGTCGATCAGTCCGGCCAAAAGCCTGTCGGTCTGGGGCAAGGGGGCCGACGGGGCATAGCGCCAGCTGTCGTAGCGCGAGGTGAAGCCCTTGGGCTCGGCCGCGCCGAACCACTTCAACTCGACCCCGCGGTCAAGACAGCGGGCCAGCACGTCCTGAACCGCCTCTGCGGACCAATCCGGCAAAACGAACTGAAAGGACGAGGCGACAAAGGCCTCGGCCGCGGGCCGCTGGATGAGGCGCAGGCCGGGCGTGTCGCGCAGACCCGCCTCCATCACCCGGTAACGTGCATTCCAGCGGGCCGCCTGTTCGGGCAAGGCACGCAGCTGGGGGCGCAGGATCGCCGCCCGCAGGTTGTCCATCCGGCCCGAGATATTGGGCGTTTCGTATTTGACCTGGGCATAGGCCTCGGGCGGCGGTCCGGCCCGGTGGCGATCGTAAAGCATATAGCTGCCCGACAGCACGATGGCGCGGGCCATGGCCTCGGCATCGTCTGAGATGGCAAAGCCGCCCTCGCCGGAATTCACATGCTTGTAGGTCTGGGTGGAATAGCAGCCGAACTTGCCGAACCGGCCCGAGGGCGTGCCGTTCCAGGCGGCCCCCATGGTATGGGCGCAATCCTCGATCACCGTGACCCCGGCCCCGTCACACAGGCGCATCAGCGCCTCCATATCGCAGATATGACCCCGCATATGCGACAATAGCAGGACGCCCGCCTGACCGATCTTGGCCGCCAGGTCGTCAAGGTCGATCGTCAGATCCTGCGTGACCTCTACAAATATGGGCGTCGCCCCCACGGCGGCAATCGCGCCCGGCACTGGCGCAAGGGTAAAGGCGTTGGTCAGCACGGTATCGCCCGGCCCGACCCCGCAGGCCCGAAGGGCGGTGGTCATGGCCACCCCGCCCGAAGCGACGGCCAGGCAGTATTTCGCCCCCACCTGGGCGGCAAACTCTTCTTCCAGCAGCGCCGCTTCCGCGATCTCGCCGGGGGCGGTGTTATACCGGTGCAGGCGGCCATGCTGCATAACGGCCAAAGCGGCTGCGATCCCCTCTTCGGGGATCGGCTCTTGCTGGGTAAAACTGCCTTTGAACGTCTCGCGCATGGGGTGATTGTGCGCCGGGTCCATCGGGTCGTCAATGACGTCCCGCGACGCGCTGATGTCGCAACCATCAAAGACGGGCACCGGGCAAAGGGACAGGGTTGTCCACATGGCTGATCCGGTTTCCTTCATCCACGACCTGCGCTGGAGCGACCTGCCCCCCGAGGTGCAGGAGCGGACGGTCCTGTGCCTGCTGGATCTTTGCGGGGTCGGCCTTGGCGGGGCGGACCTGCCTGCGGCCCGCATCATTGCCGGACATGCCAAAAGCCAGTTTGGTGGCACGTTGCGCCTGCCCTTCCACTCTGGCACAGCCAGCGCGGCAGGGGTTGCCCTTGTCGCCGGATGCACCATCGACGCCCTGGACGGACACGATGGACACAACCTGACCAAGGGCCATGTGGGCTGCGGATCGCTGGCCGGTATCCTTGGCCTTGCCCAGCATTGCAGGGTGACCAAAGGCGAGGAGGTGCTGACCGCCCTTGCCCTTGGGTACGAACTGGGCACGCGGCTTGGTGCATCGCTGCATGCCAGCGCGCCCGACTATCATACCTCGGGCGCATGGGTGGCCATTGCAGCGGCCGGGATCGGCGCCCGGATGATGGGTCTGGATCAAGATACAACCCGCCATGCCCTTGGGATCGCGGAATACCACGGGCCGCGCAGCCAGATGATGCGCTGTATTGATGCGCCGACGATGGTCAAGGATGGCTCGGGCTGGGGCGCGATGACGGGCGTGTCGGCCGCTGTTCTGGCACAAGCGGGCTTTACCGGCGCCCCTGCCCTGTTGATCGAGCGGGACACCGATTGGTCAAGCCTTGGCCAGAACTGGGCGGTGATGGAGCAATATTTCAAACCCTACCCCGTCTGCCGTTGGGCGCAGGCCCCGATCGAAGGGGTACTTGCGCTGCGCCGCGCGCATGGGCTGACCTCCCGGGACGTAGCCCGGATCACGGTCGAGACGTTTCACGAATCGATCCGGCTGGCGACCCGTAGACCCGTCGCGGCGGATGCCGCCCAATATTCAACCTCGTTCCCTTGCGCCGTCGCCATGGTCCAGGGCGACGTCCGCCCGCAGGACCTGACCGGGCCCGCGCTGTCAGAGCCGGAGGTTCTGCGCTTGTCCGACACCATGCAGCTCGTCCAAAACGACGCCGCCAACGCGGCCTTCCCCGCCCAGCGCCTGGCACGGGTCACGCTTGAGTTGAGGAACGGGACCCAGCACACCAGCGACTGGATGCAGCCCCGATGGGACGCAACCGCCCCGCCGACCAAAGCAGAGTTGGTGGACAAGTACCGCACCCTTGCCAGGGCCGCCGCCCCAGACAGGGCCAAGGCCATCGAGGCGGCTGTCTTTGCCCTCGCCTCAGGTCCGTTTGAACCTTTGCTAAGCCTTTTGTGTCAAAGCCCCAGCGCGTCGACGACCTGAACCAGATCATCGAAGTGGTGCAACAGCGCCTCAGGCCGCAGGGCAGCCATGTCGCCACCCGCCGGACCAAAGGTCACAAGGATCGACGGGACACCGGCGGCGGCGGATGTCTTGCGATCCGTATCGCTGTCGCCCACCAGACAGGACCGGGCCGGATCACCACCAGCCCGGCGGACAGCCTCGACCAAAGGGGCTGCATCGGGCTTGCGCACCGGCAGCGTATCGGCCCCGACCAGCGAAGCGAAGGCATCGCGCACGCCCATGCGCACCAGCAACTCCTGCGCCAGCCCCTCGGGCTTATTGGTGCAGATGCCAACGGCATATCCTGCCGCACCAAGGGCGGCCACCGCCTCCATCGCGCCGGGATAGAGGGTGGTATGGGTGTCGATCGCCTCGGAATAGGCCGCAAGCAGGGGCTGGTACTGGCGATCGACTTCTTCTGGTCCATGGCTCCCGGTGCGCGAAAACCCCAGCGTCAGCATCGCCCGCCCACCACGCAGAGCGGTGCCAGCATCGGCCACCGGGTCAAGCACATCGCCAAGGCCCAGCGCCCGAAAGCGGCTGTTGGCCGCCGCGATCAGGTCGCGGCTGGTGTCCATCAAGGTCCCGTCGAGGTCAAAAATCACTGTGCGCATGCCACTCTCCTTTGGCGTCCTCTGTAACGATGCGTAAACTGATGTGAAGCCCCTGCCGCTTGCGATATGAGGGTCCCTGTGATGAAGAAGGCCAAAAGAGGCCGGCAGAAGGCGGGGCAGCAATGGATATAAGCGCGATCATACTGGCGGCAGGTCAGGGCACACGGATGAACTCCGAACAGCCCAAGGTTCTGCACGAGTTGGGCGGTGCCCCTTTGCTCGTCCATGCCCTGCGCTCAGCGGCCAGCCTTGAGCCCGCGCGAACGGTCGTCGTCGCCGGGGTCGGGGCTGATGCGGTCGAAGCTGCGGCCCGCGCATGGGACCCCGAGGTTGTCACCGTCCGGCAAGACGAGCAGCTTGGCACCGGCCACGCCGTGCTTCAGGCACGTCCGGCGCTGACGGATGCGGCGGGCGATGCCATCATCCTTTATGGCGACACCCCTTTTATCCGCCCCCAAACGCTTGAAGCGATGCAAGAGGCGCGGGCGCATTTCGACATCGTCGTTCTTGGCTTTGACGTGATGGACCCCTCGGCCCGCTACGGACGGCTGGTCACCCGGGGCGACAGCCTTGAGGCGATCGTCGAATTCAAGGACGCGGATGACGACACCCGCGCCATCCCGCTGTGCAATTCCGGCGTCGTCATGGCCAATATCGCAATTCTCTTTACCCTTCTCGATGCGGTCACCAACGACAATGCGGCCGGCGAGTACTACCTTACCGACATCGTCGGCATTGCCCGTTCAAAGGGTCTGACCGCCACCGTCGTCCGTTGCGATGAAGCCGAGACTTTGGGGATCAATACGCGGGCAGAACTGGCCGCCGCCGAGTCGGCTTTTCAGAGCCGCGCCCGGGCCGAGGCGATGGAAGACGGCGTGGGCCTGATCGCCCCCGACACCGTGTACTTCGCTTATGACACGGTCCTGGGTCGCGACGCTGTGATCGAGCCTAACGTCATCTTTGGCCCCAGCGTCACCGTCGAATCCGGTGCCCGCATTCGGGCGTTCTCGCACCTTGAAGGCTGCCACGTGTCGCGCGGGGCCACCGTCGGTCCCTTTGCCCGCCTGAGGCCGGGGGCGGAACTGGCCGAGGATGTGCACATCGGCAACTTTGTTGAGATCAAGAACGCCCAGATCGACGAAGGCGCCAAGGTCAACCACCTCAGCTATATCGGCGACGCCTCGGTCGGGGCGAAGACCAACATCGGGGCGGGTACGATCACCTGCAATTATGACGGGGTGTTCAAGCATCGGACCACCATCGGCAAAGGCGTCTTTGTCGGGTCCAACACCATGCTTGTTGCCCCTGTGACCCTGGGCAACGACTCAATGACCGCCTCGGGCACCGTGGTGACTGGCGATGTACCGGCCGGCGACCTGGCCATCGGCCGGGCCCGGCAAGTGAACAAGCCAGGGCTTGCCCGCAAGTTGTTCGACCGGTTGCGCGCCGCCAAGGCCGCCAAAAGCAAAGGGGCCTGACATGTGTGGGATCGTCGGAGTATTGGGCAACCACGAAGCCGCCCCCATCCTGGTCGAGGCGCTGAAGCGGCTTGAATATCGCGGCTATGACAGTGCCGGGATCGCCACAGTGAACAAGGGTGTGCTCGACCGCCGCCGGGCGGTGGGCAAGCTGGTGAACCTGTCGGACCTTCTGGTGCACGACCCGCTGGCCGGAAAATCAGGCATCGGCCATACCCGTTGGGCCACCCACGGCGCCCCGAACGTCACCAACGCCCATCCCCATATGGCGGGCCGGGTGTCAGTCGTGCACAACGGGATCATCGAGAACTTTCGCGAGTTGCGCGGCTTTCTGGCCGACAAGGGCGTCACGCATGCGACCGACACCGACACCGAAACCGTTGCCCTGCTGGCCCAATACTACCTGGGCGAGGGCCTGTCCCCTCGCGATGCGGCAGCACAGACCATTGCCCGACTGACAGGGGCCTATGCGCTCGTCTTTCTGTTCGAGGGAGAAGAAGACCTGCTGATCGCTGCCCGCAAGGGATCGCCACTGGCCATCGGCCACGGGGATGGTGAGATGTTCGTCGGCTCTGACGCAATCGCCCTGGCCCCGATGACCGACCGGATCACCTACCTCGAAGAAGGCGACTGGGCCGTCGTGACCCGCAACGGGGTTGAGATCCGGGATGCCCAAGGCGCGCTGGCCAACCGCGCCATGCGCACGATCCAGATCGACGCCGCCAATATCGACAAGGGTGGCTACAAACACTTCATGGCCAAGGAAATCGCCGAACAGCCCGCGGTTCTGGCCAACGCCCTGGAATTTTACCTCGACGGGGACACGATCACCCTGCCCGCCCCCGGCCTTGATTTTACCAAGGTGACCCGGCTGAGCATGGTCGCCTGTGGCACCGCCTCTTACGCCTGCCTTGTGGCAAAGTACTGGTTTGAGCAGGTGGCAGGCCTGCCCGTCGATGTCGATGTGGCGTCAGAGTTCCGCTACCGCGAACCGCCCGTGGTTCCAGGGACAATGGCGCTCTGCGTCAGCCAGTCGGGCGAGACCGCCGATACATTGGCCGCCCTGCGCTACTGCGCGGGAAAGGTCGACACGATCGTGTCCATCGTCAACGTCGCCGAAAGCTCTATCGCGCGGGAAAGCGACGTGGCCCTGCCGATCCTCGCCGGGACCGAGATCGGGGTCGCGTCGACCAAAGCGTTCACATGCCAGTTGATCACGCTGGCGTTCCTTGCCCTCACCGCCGCCCACCAAAGGGGCCGGATCGACGATGCCGCCCTTGCTGCCCACCTCTCTGACCTTCGCGGCCTGCCCGGGCTGGTGAACCATGCCCTAGGGATCGAGGGTGAGACCAAGCGGATCGCCCGCGCCTTGGCCGAGGCCCGCGACATCCTGTTCCTGGGCCGTGGCAGGATGTTCCCCCTCGCCCTTGAGGGCGCTCTGAAACTCAAGGAAATCAGCTATATCCACGCCGAAGCTTATGCTTCGGGTGAATTGAAGCACGGCCCCATAGCACTGGTAGACAAGACCGTACCCGTCATCGTCATGGCGCCCCATGACGAACTGTTCGACAAGACCGTGTCGAACATGCAAGAGGTCATGGCCCGCGGCGGCAAGGTCCTACTGATCACCGACGCCAAAGGCGTGGCCGAGGCCGGCGAAGGCACCTGGGAAACCCTTGTGATGCCAGAGATTGCCCCCCTTCTGGCCCCGATCCTATACGCCATTCCAGCGCAGCTTCTGGCCTATCATACGGCCATGGCCAAGGGCACCGACGTGGATCAACCCCGCAACCTGGCCAAGTCAGTGACTGTCGAATGACCCCCGAAAGCGCCCTGGCCGAGCTGGAAGCCCTTGGAAACCCCGAAGGGGCCATCGGCATGGCCAGCTATCACAAGGTTCCGCGCCGCTACCTTGGCATCGCGGTTCCGGCCCTGACGGAGCTGTCACGCGAATGGCGCAAGGTTCTGACCCTTGAGGAGCGCCTCGCTCTTGCCAGCAGCCTTTGGAGCACTGACATCCACGAGGCGCGGGTACTGGCAGCCAAGCTGCTGGAACAGGCCCGCATCCACCCTGATGACGCGGGTGCCTGGGCGCTGATCGCTTCTTGGGTGCCGGACTTTGATGCCTGGGCCATCGCCGATCATGTCAGCATTTCGGGGCAGAAACGGCTGGTGGCGGACCCGTCCCGGATCGACGAGGTCGAAGGCTGGACCACGTCAGACCATATGTGGACCCGCCGCGCCGCCCTTGTCATGACCCTGCCCTGGACCAAGCAGAACAATCCCAGCGCGCTCGACCTCGAAATCCGCGGTCGGGTGCTGGGCTGGACGGCAGGCTATGTGCCGGACCGCGACTGGTTCATCCAGAAATCCATCGCATGGTGGCTGCGCGAGTTGTCACGCCATGACCCGGACCGGACCCGGGCCTTCCTCGCCGAACACGGGGCAGGCATGAAACCCTTTGCCGTGAAAGAGGCCGGACGGCATCTGGCCGCTGGTCCTGAAATACCAGAGCTTCAGGACCCTGATGCCGAAACGCCCGGGGCGGAATGGCCTACAACCGGGACGCCAGACAACTGACGACAGGCTCAGGTAGCTGGCTCAGGTAGCTGGCTCAGG
>CALFSV010000278.1 GCA_937916485.1 uncultured Paracoccaceae bacterium
ACTCGGAAAAATCTCTGAAAAACAATATCCTTCCACACCATAAGTGCGAGAGAAAAACCGATGACATATTGTAGAAAAACCGTGGTGAGTGACAGCATGCTCAAACGGCCAAACGCTTCCCAGAACCGCAGGTCATCTGTAAACAGTCGGATATAATTCTCGATGCCAATAAAATCCAAACCTGGGTAGAAGCTGTCCCAACTTGAAAGACTTAAGCGGACCGTAAACCCAATCGGAAATATCAAAATGCCCAGCAGGACCAAAAGCCCAGGAAGCAAGAACATGTATTTATGTCTGAAGTTCATTGGTGATCACCCTATTTTGCATAGAGCGCCCCAGAAAGGGGCGCTCTAGTAATCTGTAGCTATGATGCGACTTACTCTGCGTCTTCCAGAGCTACACCAATAGCATAAGCTTCTCGGATTGTATCAGCGCCAATACGCTTTACAATTTTTGTCCACTCAGCGGCCACCTCATCTAAAGCTTCTTGTGGTGATAACTGGCCAGCCAACGCCTTAGAGGTGCCCGTTGCAACTGCGCTATTGAATTGGAAAACACCTGGCACCCGCAATGGGAACACACGGTTGGTGCTGCCTTCTTCCATTTCCATTAGAGTGTCCGCATATTGCTTGGCAATCTCAGGATCCCAACCCTGACGCTCAACATAGATCTCAGGCACAAAGTCTGATTTCTTGAACGGGTTCACACCAAAGCGACCGATACCAATATCAGCTTGGTGATTGGCGTCATTGGCAAAGAAGCAAAGATAATCAAACGCCATATCATGGTTTTTGCTTTTCTTTGCAACGGCAGCTGTCCAACCCCAAACTATATAGGGTGCCTGATTATACTCTTGTTCCCAAGCTCCGCTATCACGGTTCCAAACTCGAGTTGCACCTGGCAATGGCGCTGCGCCGACTTTGTTTTTGATTGGGCTGTCATCCTCCATAGCCTTAACGAAAGCATCATCCCATGAGAAGCTAAACAGAGTTTGTCCACCGCCAAACGAGTTGATTTCATCGCCAAGACCGAAGTTGATACCACCTGGCGGCACGTATTTCGTCGCTTCGACCCAATCGGTCAAGGCTTCAACAAAACCTGGCCCATTGATCAATGGCTCCATAGTTTCAAGGTCAAAGAAGAAACCACCCTTGACCCGTGGGTTCTTTGAATAGGCCACCGAACGGCTGAAAAACGCCGCAAACATCAGGTCGTCTTTCTTCATAACTTCGGCAGATCCATATTCCAGCTCACCGTCGTTATCCCAGTCCCAACCGTTGAAGAACGCAGCCATTTCAGCATATTCTTTCCAAGTCTGTGGAATGCGCAATTCATTGCCCGTTTCGGCTTTGTATTTTGCTTGATATTCAGGGTTATCAATCACATCTTTACGATACTTCAGATAGTGGCGGTCCCCATCGATTGGAAACTGGATCATCTCACCATCCCAAGAATTCACGTCAATATGGCTTTGAGTTACATCCTGCATTTGCGCCATATTTACATATTTTGCTGGCACGGGCTGCAGATATTGCTTCCAATCGCGGATAAAGTTGGAAAAACCAAAAACGATGTCATAAGGAGCTTGGCCCGCCTGAAACGGAACCATGGCCTTTGAATACAAATCGCCGGCTGGCGTATGGATCACGTTAACTTCAGCACCCGTCAACGCACTAAACTGTTCCGCGTGAAGCGCTGTTGGCTCACCCATAACTGGTACAGCATGCGTGTTTATGGTTAATTTTTGACCACTGTAATCTTTTTTCGACATGGAATCGTAGGAGCATTCACCCGCTATGTCACCCGTATTTTTTATGTGTGGAAACTGATCGCTCCATTGATCTGCATGCGCAAGGCTGCCCAGCAGGGCAGTACTCCCCACTAAAACGCCCACTCTTAATGAATTTCTCATTATTCTTCCTCCCATTTATGTTGATTTAGTAGATTTGTTTTAAGGTATCAGGACACCGCGCCCCTTTACCTTACCGTTATTCAAATCCTGCAAAGCCAGATTGGCATCAGCCAGACTATATTCTTGCGTTGCCAAATTCACGAGGCCCTTGTCCGCTAGGGACATTAACTCTGTAAGCTCGGCCCAGGTTCCAACTAAATTTCCAATTATATTTTTTTCTGTCGTGATCATTTCAAAGGCACTGACGTTTATATCTTCGCCATAGCCAACGACATAATAGCTTCCCATGTCGCGGGTCATAGCCAATCCTTTAGCAGTTGTTCCGCGCTCAGCTACAAAATCTATTACGGCTTCGGCACCCTTGCCTTTTGTCAATTCCAGTACTTTTTGCACTTCGTTACCGTCAGCTTTGACTAACGCATCTGCGCCACAAGTTTCAGCAAGCGCTAACGCCATGTCAGAAGGATCAACAACAATAATTTCTGCTGCACACATTGCGCGCAAAACTTGGATGCCTATATGTCCTAATCCGCCAGATCCAATTACAACGCATTTTTCGCCGGGTAATAAATGCCGCGACGCTTTCTTTGCAGCTCGGTAGGCCGTGAGTCCTGCGTCTGAATACGCTGCAACCTCTTTGGGAATTAAGGTTTGTGGTAATTTCACAATATTACGCACAGAAGTTTTTAGCGCTTCCGCATAACCGCCGTTGCAATCAACGCCAGGAAACATTCCATTTTCTCCGTGCATGTCGTGACCGCGCCGGCATGCCAAACACGTACCACCAGTGATCTTTGGGTGCACAATCACTGGATCACCCCTTTTAAGCCCCTCAACTTCACTACCAACGTCTTCAATCCATCCAGCGTTTTCATGCCCCATGATAAGCGGTAGAAGCGTACGATCAGCATCAGTCGCCTCGCGCCAAACACCTTCAATGATGTGCAAATCAGTCCGGCAAACGCCGGCACCCCCGATGCGGACAATAACATCGCTGGCTTTCTCAATTTTAGGATCAGGAACATTTTCCAAGTCAACCCAAGACGGTGCTGTCAGGTGATCGTCATATTTTTTTAGAACTTGCGCGCGCATGATTAGCCTTCCAATCTCTCTGCCTATTTCTTGGTCAAACTTCGACAAGCTGAAGCTTTCCAGCAAGATTAAAAAGTGTTCACTTCTGGTCATGATAGCCCAAAAACTGTTCAATTAATGAACACTAAGCTAATTTGCAGTTTAGAGAGAAAAGTCCTAGGTTTTACGCTAGGAGAAAAAAAATGACCTTATTCAATGGCAACTTGGGCGGAGATCAAGGTGATCAATTGGCTCAAACCGCGCTTGGTACAGAAATTGAAATCTCGCAGGCTTCACTCGCAGACAGTTGGAAGCGCAGCTCATCCTTTGGCTTAGATCCAAATGGCAAACCAGTAGACGCCGTGATATCTGAAACTGAACTCTATCAATCAAACCAAAAAAATGAATACATTACACAGTTCGTAATGCCTGAACTGGAGCTATTATATAATCAAATCGCCGGCACAAATTTTATGGTAGCATATGCAGATAGTGAAGGCGTTGTCATAAATGCTCTGCGGGATGAAGACTTCAAAAACAGCGATGCCGGCAAAGCAGTTATTCCAGGGTCAATCTGGACTGAGCAATATCGTGGTACAAATGCTTTAGGCTTATGCTTACATACGGGCTCATCACAGATCGTTGCTGGTCGCGAACATTTTTTTCACAGACTTGGCAATTTGTCTTGCTTTGCAGCACCAATTTATAACCCTAATAATGAAATTGTGGGCATGATTGATGCAACATCTGATGCATCATCACGGCAACACCACACTCTTGCACTCGTAAAATTGGCTTGCAAGAATGTTGAAAATCGCTTGTTTACCGATGCGTTTGAACACTCGCTAATCATTAGTTTTCACGCGCGACACGAATATCTTGGCACTACAAGCGCTGCATTGTTAGCCATAGACGAACATGGGTTTATTGATGGTGCAAACACCAACGCAAAAATGATGCTAAATGGCTTAAACCTGTCTCACAAACGCCATTTCGGCGATATTTTTTCTATTCCGTTTTCGAACATAATTACCCGGCTCTCTTCCAATGAGATTATACGCATCCATGATGTCATGGGATCTGCCGTATTCATGGCGATGAAAGAAAGCACGACGAAACGCATTGTGGACATAGATTTGCAAAACCGCTCAAAGGCGCCCAACATAAAATTGCTACCGCAGGTGTCTCAGGCCGACAAAAAAGATCCCAAAAACGTAAAAATCAAGCGGAGTTACATTGCGGAAGATGCCGGTTTAAAACGACATTTACTGATGGCTAAAAATGCTCTGAAATACGATCTTCCCGTGTTTATTGAAGGAGCCCGTGGGTCTGGTAAGAAAGCCACAGCAACCGAATTGCATAGACTTCTTTTCTGCGAACAGCCCTTTGTCGAGATAAAATGTAATTTATTAACGGCAGAGAATTATGAGGAAATGTTGTTTGGAGAGGCGGGACGGCTGGCCTATTTTCAACCTTCATCCTCAATTTTTTCTGCAAGCCTTCTGGACAAGGCGCGTAATGGGAGCCTGTTTTTAAACGGTGTCGAAGCGCTGCCGATCGTGGCACAAAAAGCCCTGATACAAGTGTTGGAAGAACGCCAAGAAGCGCAAATTGACCAGGGCAAAACTGAAATTTCTGCTGTATTTTCTTCAAGCCGCTTATCGTTTACCGAGTTAAAAGCCAGTGAGGATTTAGACCCAGTCTTTCTCGAAGCGCTACAGGGATCGCAAGTTGTTCTGCCACATCTTTCACAAAGGTTAGACTTTCGGCTGTTAGCAACGGAGCTCTTATATCAGGTTTCGCCCTCGCACAAATTTTCCAAATCGGCTTTGGATGCTTTGCAAAAGCGCGACTGGCCGGGCCAGGTCAAACAGCTTAAGCGAACCATTCAAATGTTACTTGCGAATGCGGAGGGACCAATCATCCGCGCTGAGGCGATCTCAGGAGGCACTCAACACAAGTCCGAAGAGTTAACACCATGCGTGGCATGTTCCAATTCACCTGTGCGCAAAGAAAGCTGTGTTTTAATCAAAAAAACATGGCTTGAAACGGGCGGGAATGTGAGCCTTGTGTCACGCAGATTGGGTGTCTCACGAACCACAATTTATAAGCATCTCAGCAGCGAATAATCTCTAAGGGTGCTGTCAGAC
>CALFSV010000279.1 GCA_937916485.1 uncultured Paracoccaceae bacterium
GGGACTCGGGACAATCTTCTGGACTGCAGCCTCGAGGATCTTATCACCCTTTCAATAGTATCAACTTCTCTATACAGGACATTGAGCCTACTTATTTTTTGGTGTGCGTAAAAGTGTGTTTTTGGTGATTTTGGGTTGAACAGAGCGAGAACACTGTGTCAAACACAGGGTTTGAAACAATGCGCGCAACACAACTACAGCAGGATTTCTGGTGTTTCCCTAGCCTGAGCGGCCGCCACTAAATGCTCGGCTCTTCGCCACTTACGCACTCACCGCTCTCGCCCTCCCACTCATCAATCATACTACGCAAAGCTGTAGCGACGTACCAATCGCATTCATCACTTTCCGCATATTCATAGATTGCGGAAGCCTGATCCTTACTGAGTTCTGAAACTGACACCTAGACCAGAGGTGGTCCGAAATTCCGCGACCACCTCTGAGAAACCACTTGTTCAACTGGCAAGATTAGCCAAGACAAGATTAGCCAATATGGGGGCCTGACAGTGGGCCACTTGGGGAGGGTCGGATGAAATATCTGGATGCGCTCGAACAGTTTCATAACACCCTGCAACCCCTTTCCTATGTGGAGATAGGCTGCCGCCACGGTATCAGCTTGGGGCTCGCGCGCTGTCCTAGCATTGCCATTGATCCGGATTTCGAGATCACCCGGACACTGTCAGCGCCGACCCGTATCTTCCGCGCAGCCAGCGATAATTTCTTCCGCGATCAGGACCTGTCGGCGCTGCTGAACGGCCAGGTCGACCTAGCCTTTGTCGACGGTATGCATCTGGCGGAATTCGTGCTGCGCGATGTGCTGAACCTGGAGCGCCATTCGGACGGGCGCAGCGTCATCCTGATCGACGACGTGCTACCGGAAAAGATCGAATGGGCCAGTCGCGAGAGAGTGACCCAGGCCTGGACCGGCGATGTCTACAAGATCATTCCCTTCCTGCGTCGCCACCGTCCCGATCTTGAGGTCACCGTGTTTGATGTTGAAACGAAGGGGCTGGCGGTGATTCACCGCCTGGATCCTGCGCAGCGGCGCCTGCAGGGCGATCTGAACGAATATGTCGCGGCGCTGGAAGGCGATGAATACGCACTTGACTCGATGGAGGCCGTCCGCGCCAGCCTGGGCCCCCGCCCGGCCGAGGAGCTGCCCGCCTTCGTTGCCGCCCTCAGGTCTGAACGCGGCAATATCCAGCCGACCCAGGATACGGCGCAGACCGGCCCCTACCTGGATCTTCTCAAACGCAGCCTGCTGAACGAGGTTTATCTGGATGACGAATTGCGCATCCTTTATCTGCGCAACTGTATCGAAGGCCAGGACAGTTATGATTATGCAACCCTGCACGACATCCGCGACAGCAAGTGCGAGTTGCTAGAAGACCTGAAAATCAGCCGCCAGATCGGCCGTTTTCCCCAGCGTAAGATAGAGAAATCCGGATTCAGCCACACCATGATGGGACGGTTACGACTCGACAGCCTGCATCACTGTCTTGATCATGTTCTGGCGCAGGATATCCTCGGCGACTTTGTGGAATGTGGTGTCTGGCGCGGCGGCGGCTGCATCATGATGGCTGGTTGGATGAAGGCCCACGGTATCACCGACCGCCGGGTATTCGTGGCCGACAGTTTCGAAGGGCTGCCACCGCCCAGCATGGAGCAGGACGCCCCCCTCGATTTGTCCAAGGAGAAATTCCCGCAACTGGCGGTTTCGGAAGAGACCGTACGCGGTAATTTCGAGGCCTATGGCCTGCTGGATGACAAGGTGCATTTCCTCAAGGGCTGGTTCAAGGACACCCTGCAGGACGCGCCGATCAACACCATCGCCCTGTTGCGGATGGATGGCGATCTTTATGAATCGACCATGGACACGCTTGTGGCGCTTTATGACCGGGTCAGCCTTGGCGGCGTGGTGGTGGTCGACGATTACGGCGCGCTGGAAGTCTGGCGCCAGGCCGTCAATGATTTCTTTGCTGACCGGGACGAACCGGTGCCGCAGATGCACCGTATCGACTGGACCGGGGTTTATTTCCACAAACCCGCAGCTTCAGAGTGATCCGGTATGCGTTCGTTTCAAACCGCTTTCCCGCCAGCGCTTCTTGAAACCTATCAGAAAGGGGTCATGGCCTATACCTACAAGGGCGTGCGCTGCCTGAAGAGCCCGGTCGACATGGCGCTTTACATGAAACTGCTCTGGGATCTTAAACCCAATCTCGTACTGGAAATCGGCTCTCATTCCGGTGGCAGCGCACTACTGCTGGCGGACCTGCTGAGCTGCTTCGGCCTTGAGACTCCGGTGATCTCCATCGATCTCAAAATCCCGGAAGGGGTGCTGGATGACCGGGTCCGTTTTCTGGAAGGCAATATCGAGCAGCTGGAAGAGGTCATCGCCGCGCATGATCTGGCCCGCTATCCGCATCCTTGGTTCGTGACCGAGGATTCCGCCCACAGCTATTCGAGCTGCATGACCGCCCTGCGGGTGTTCCGCGACCTGATGGAGCCGGGCGACGTTCTGGCGGTGGAGGACGGCATTCTGGATGAACTGGGACTGTCGGCCCACTATGATGGGGGGCCGAACCGGGCGATCGCAGATTTCCTTGGGGCGCATCCGGGCGAGTTCCAGATTATGACCGAACTCTGTGACGCTTTTGGCCCCAATCTCACCTACAACCCAAACGGGTACCTGCGCAAACTGTGATCCGGGCAGCCTTGCCAGCTCGGAAATTCCCCAGAAAGGGTCGACGTGGAACTGTCCATCATTATCATCTTTAACAACATGCGCCGCGAGGCCGCGCGCAGCCTCTTCAGCCTGTCGCCGGCCTATCAGCAGAGCGCGCCGGAAGATGAATACGAAGTGATCGCCATCGACAACGGATCGCAAAGCCCGTTGGATCCGGAAACGGTCACCCGCATGGGAGCGAATTTCCGCTATCACTTCCATGACACCACCTCGGTTTCTCCGGTCGAGGCGATGAACCTCGGCGCCGAAATGGCGGGGGGCAAAAATCTGGCTTTCATCGTTGATGGGGCCCGCATGGCTAGCCCCGGCTTGGTCTCTGCCAGCCTGCGAGCACTGCAACTCGCACCCGCGCCCTTCGTATCCTCCCTGTCCTGGCACCTAGGGCCGGATGTGCAGAACAAATCTATGCTGGAGGGCTATGACCAGAGCGTCGAGGACGGGCTTCTCGATCAGATCAGCTGGCCCGAAGAGGGTTACCGCTTGTTTGAGATCTCGACCCTGGCTCAATCCTCGCGCCCGGGGCTCCTGGGCGGAATGCCCCCTGAATGCAGCTGGCTGGTCCTACCGCGGGCGGTGTTTGAGCGGATCGGCGGCTACGATCTGGGCTTTCAGACCGGCGGCGGCGGCCTGGTGAACCATGATTTCCGCAACCGTGTTCTTCAGGTTCCCGGCATTTATCCAATCATCTTGCTGGGGGAGGGGGTCTTTCACCAGTTCCATGGCGGAGTTGCCACCAATGTCCCGATGAAGGACCACCCGATCCATCGGTTCAAACAGGAATACAAAGAACTCCGCGGTGGCGATTATGCTCCGGTTACCTGTCCGGATATCCGCTACTTCGGTCATCTTCCCGGCGCAGCTAGACGGTTCCTCGCCTGCTGACTTACTGTCATCTGAGCCGGGCGTCCACTCTGGGGTCAAGTTGGGCTCAGTGCCGAAAAGCGCGTTTAGGAGCCAAGCCATTGAAAACATGAGCAAGCAGTTTGCTCTGTCGTCCCGTGGCGCTCTGCAAGAACCCAAGCAGGCTCATCGCT
>CALFSV010000280.1 GCA_937916485.1 uncultured Paracoccaceae bacterium
AAGCAGTTTTGCAAGGCCACAGGGCTACCAAGACCCATGATAGTGGACAGCGGCGGTGGTCTTCACATTTATTGGCCGCTGAAAGAACAGATCACTCCGGAGCGCTGGAAGCGGATCTCGAGCAAATTGAAGCGAGCCGCCAAAGCTCTTGGGTTTCTGGTGGACCACTCCAGAACCACAGACGCGGCAAGTATTCTCAGGCCAGTTGGCACCCATAACCGCAAGTATGATCCGCCGCGGCGCGTTGCTTTGCTCTGTGATGGGGACGTCAATGACCCTAATGCGTTTGAAGCTGCACTTGACAGTTACATAGACAAACCCAAGCGCAAAAAACAGTCGAACCAGAGCGGCCTAGTCGACGACACGCCACGGCAGAGGGCTCGTCTTGCCAGTATGCTCGAGTGCATTTCGGCAGACTGCGATTACAAGACTTATCGTGATGTTGTTTGGGCGATCCTGTCACTCGGCTGGGAAGATGCGCCCGATTTGGCTGAGGCGTGGTGTCTGACTGAACCAGGCAGGTTCAATGAGGAAAATTGCAACGCGATCGTAAACGTTCACGATCAGAAGCGTTCGCCTTCGATCGGAACTCTGATCCATCTAGCGCGTCAGGGAGGTTGGCATGGCTAAAATTGCACCGATAAAGGCAGCACCAACAGCCCTCAGCCGTTTGCAGCAGACCTTCTGCCTGATCAAACTCGCAGGGGAAATCTTCGTGCTTGAAACCGGCCAAATTTCACAGAACTCAGCTGTCGCTGGCACTTCAGAGCTACAATTCTATAGGTTGGGCCCGGCGAAGCTACTCATGTCACGGTATCTGGAAAGGCAACCGTTCACTGATAATAAGCACGAAGTGATCGCCGCTTTCATGGTCAGCCCCAAGACTAGAGTTTACGATAGCCTCGCCTTCAGCCCACTACCTACGCCGCCGACGACATTGAACCTGTGGTGTGACTGCACGATCAATCCAATTCCCGGCGACTGGTCATTTATCAAGCAGTATTTGCTTGAGGTAGCGTGTGCAGGTGACATGGGCGCTTACCGCTATCTGATCTTGTTTTTGGCCCACATGATGCAGAGGCCAGAAGACAAGCCGGGCATCATGATCGTAATGCTCGGCGGGCAAGGCATCGGTAAGGGGGGGTTTTTCAGGCTGTTGAGCGCGATCTGGCAACAGGCGACGCTGCTGGTATCCGACATCAACCATGTCCTTGGCCAGTTCAACGCACAGGTCGAACAGTCTTACGCTCTCTGCATGGACGAGGCCCTATTTGTTGGGGACAAGCGGGCGACTGACCGGTTGAAGTCCTTCGTGACTGAGCCCAGCATCACGATCGAACAAAAGTATCAGCCGCGTAGGACGATCGCTTCCTACCATAGGCTGTTTGCCGCCAGTAACCACGCCCACTTTGCGCAAGTCGACTCTGACGATCGGCGGTTCGTGTTCCTTAGGGTCTCGGAAAGTAGAAAGGGTGATGTGGCCTACTGGGACCGGTTTCACAAAGCGGTAGCGGACCCAGCTATCGTGGCGGCTATGGTGCACGACCTGAAGAGTTATGACATCAGTTGCTTCAACCCTCGCACGCGCCCAAAGACCGAAGCGCATAGTGACCAGAAGGTTCGTTCGCTCAGTGGCTTTGAGAGATATTGGCATGAGGTCCTGAGCACAGGCACAATCGACGTTGGGAGTGCGCTGCAGCCAGCATTGAACTGGGAAGGCACGCCTTTCGTCAGCACGCACCGCTTGATGAGTGCTTGGCAGGCCTATGAAAGGCAGGGAGGGCATCGCTTCTCTGCCCCCCAATCGCGTGACATACACACTGCCCTCGCACGGTTGTGTCCCTCGGCCAAACAAAGCCGGAAGGTGGATGGGGGTTGCCAGCAACGTGGCTACAACTTGCCACCCTTGCCACTGGCAAGGGCCGAATTCGCCAATTTTCTGGGAGGAGAGGTGCTATGGACCGACTGAGGGCGAGTAGTACACGCTATTGGCCGGCAAATCTGCCAGCTCTTGCCACCAGTGATGGCAAGATTAAGCCGTTATTTAACAGTTGTTTACCGGCGGTTTGCCACCATTGCCACCACTTTCCTAAAAGTAGGAGAGAGAAGAGGTTACGGGGTAATCGCAAGACTTTTTCAAAAGTGGTGGCAATGGTGGCAAGCCCCCCTGTCATCCATGAAGTGCTGCGCAAACCGCAACAGGAGACAAAGCCATGACCACCCCAATACGCAAAACATTCGACGCCGCTCGCGCCTTCCGCGCCACCGTGCCGCTGCCATCAGGCCGGTTCAAACTCGATGAGGCGATCTGGCAGATACAGCGGATGCGGTCTGACATTGAGAAGATAAGACAGATCGTCCGCAAGGACGATGCAAAGGCCGCCAAGGCTGCACTGGCGTCGATAGCACCCGAGCAGCGTGCCCACCTCATCAAACGCATACCCCTCGACATCGCCGATGTGCTTGGCAAGTACATCTTACCGGGCATTGCCGAACTCACCGCAGACGGGGTGCCGCGGCGTGACGTGGCTGCGTTGATGAAGCATGCCGACGCAGAGGCCAGCAAAATCTTGGCTGCTGCAGAGGAGGCCCAGAGCCGGCTAAAGGCGGGAATCAAGACCGAGTACAACGTCATGCGGGGCGGTGGGTCGCACGTGACGCAGCTGCTGGACGATGCCGAAGGGCTAGCGTGTCGAGCTCTGGGGTTTTGTGATGGGTGATGGCGTGGGGGCGCCTACTTTCTTAGCGGGTTCCTTAGTGGCGTGATGAAATCTTGTGCATTGGCCGGCATGGAACGATCTTGGCGACATACCTGAGCACAGCGCTTGACGCGACGCTCAGTCCGGCTCATGGTGACATCATCATTTGGCATTATCGCCAGCTGGCATTCACGCCTCACGACCTGATCGGCACTCTTCAGCCTCAGGTCAGTGGGGCTTTTTTTGTTTCTTGGGTCCATATGATGCGCCGTATAGAACTCGGACTTTTATATTCCCGATCGGGCGATTATTCGCTGATCTCCGAAGCATGCCGCAGCGGTTCGCTTGGGGCTGTTGCCCTGGTCAATGCCGATCCTGATATTGATCTTACATTTGTTCCCGTAGAGCGTGATCCCGGTGGCGATGTGGACCTCTACGCCCCGCTGTGTGACGAGATCCTGCGCCAGACGAGTGCGCGACATGTCATCGGATGCGTAACGTCATGGAGCCGCAAAGAGGTTATCCCGACGCTCGAGGCCTCGGGAGGCACGCTTTGGTATGCGGTCCCTTATGAGGGTTTTGAGGCCTCTGATCACGTTGTCTACACGCATGCCTGTCCTAACCAGCATCTGTTGCCACTGCTTGAGTGGGCCCTTCCAACCTATGGACGCAGGGCTTTCCTGACTGGGTCCAATTACATATGGGGTTGGGAAATGAACCGCCTCGCACGAGGGGCGTTAACGGGCGCGGGAGGTCAGGTTCTGGGCGAACGCTATCTGCCGATCGGGTCCGTGGACATTGATCGGATCATCGAAGAGATTGAGGCGACAGAGCCGGACTTCGTTCTCAATTCCCTGATCGGGCGGTCGTCTTATCAATTCTTGCGCGCCTACCATGATCTTGGGAAACGCGATCGCCGCTTTCTGCCGCAGACGAGGCCTGTCTTGTCGTGCAACATGACCGAATGCGAATTACCTGCGATCGGCAGTGCGGCGGATGGATTGATCGCCGCTGGCCCCTACTTCCAAGGCGGCGGCACTGATTGGCATGGGCCCGGAACGTTTGGCAGCTCGCACGAGGCGGCAGCCTTCACCGCGGTTTGGGAATTGGCCAGATTGCTTGCGCATCGGCCCGGGTCCGAGGTCCTGAGCCTGTCGAACCTGATGCGTACAGATGCCGCGAAGGGCAGTCGGATCGACCATCAGACACATCATACTGCGCTGCCAACGCTGATCGCACGCGCCAACGCTGGCCGTTTCGAGGTCATTCAGGCGCATGAAGCTATTGCGGGTGATCCTTATCTGACACATCCGCGCCCGGCGCGCGATATTCGCGCAGCCCTCAGGGTCGTATCGTGAGAAGAGGTGTCCGGATACAGAATTTGGGCGGCGCTTTGGCGGTGCTCTTACACCGGCCCCATCCGACGGTGCAGGCGCTGACCCGACAGTTGGAGGCGATTGGCCTCAACGTCGCGATCGCTTGGCCGGAATTGCCGCCAACGTCCCTCGCCGCAGACTTTGTTTTTTTTGATGCTGATATGGGCCATAGTGCGCAGTTTCCCTGGCCCGAGGGCGAGCCTCCTGTGCCGCTGATTGCCTTGATCGGATCCGAAGCGCCGGGCCGAATCGAATGGTCGCTATTGGCGGGGGCCCATGCCCAGCTTCTGAAGCCCGTGGGCGATTCCGGAGCGTATTCAGCGCTCTTGATCGCCCGTGCAGCATTCGATGCCCAACACGCCATGCAGGCCAAGATCGAGGATCTGCAGAACAGGGTGAATGCACGTATGACGGTCGTCAAGGCAGTCATGCGATTGGCCGCGCGAGGCAAATCAGAGGCCGAGGCCTATGCCCAGCTGCGCCACATGGCCATGGCTTGGCGTATCAGCTTTGAAGAGGCGGCCGAACGCATCGTCGGGCCAGATGCCAGTGACGAGAGGGACGCACAATGACCGATGCCACCAGACAGGTGGAAATGGCCAAGCCGGACAGCGCTCTTCGTCGTCTATTGCAGCGCAAGCTGGCCGTTTTTGGGCTTGTGCTGATCGGACTGGTTCTGCTTGGTGCGATTTTTGCGCCTTGGATCGCACCCTATGACCCGGCCGAACAACATTTTGACGGTCTGACCCTTGAAGGCGCGCCGTTGCCACCCGGCGGCGTATACATATTGGGCACGGATCTGCTGGGCCGAGATTTGTTCACAAGGATCCTCTACGGCGCGCAAACTTCACTCATCATCGGTGTGGCGGCGAACGGTCTGTCGCTTATCATCGGCACACTGGTCGGCATTACGGCAGGGTTTTTTCGCGGATGGATCGGGACCGTGTTGATGCGGTTCACCGATCTGATGATGGCTTTTCCTGCGCTCCTTCTTGCCATATGCCTCGCCGCGATATTCACGCCGTCCCTCTGGATCGTGGCGATGGTGATCGCGCTGGTGAACTGGGTCCAGACAGCGCGCGTGATCTACACCGAGACCTCTTCACTGGCAGAACGGGATTTCATTGCCGCCGAGCGTATACTTGGGGCGAGCACCGGTCGGATCTTGTTTCGGCATATCCTGCCGCACCTGGTGCCGACGATCATCGTTTGGGGCACTCTGGGCATTTCGACCACCGTGCTCTTGGAGGCAACCCTAAGCTTTCTGGGCGTAGGAGTGCAGCCGCCAACCCCATCATGGGGAAACATCATATTTGAAAACCAGACCTACTTTCAGGCTGCACCCTGGCTCGTGTTTATTCCCGGCGCTGCTGTCTTGCTATTGGCGCTGGCGTTCAATCTGGTCGGAGATGCCCTGCGTGATGTGCTTGATCCGTTGCAGCGGGGGCGGGACTGATGGCGGGCTATTTTCTTCGACGGCTGGTGCAATCGGCGCTGATCTTGCTAGGCGTGTCGTTCATCACCTATTTCCTGTTGTTCATCTTGCCAGCCGATCCAGTTCGCCAGATCGCAGGTAGGGCTGCGACGGCTGAAACCGTGGCAAATATCCGCGAGCAGCTTGGCCTCGATCAGCCATTCCTCGTACAATACTCGCGCTACCTGGCCGGCCTATTTCAAGGCGACCTGGGTCGGAGCTTTTTGCAACGGACAGAGGTGTCGACACTTATTGGTGCGCGTTTGCCCGCTACCCTTCAACTGATGGCGGCCGGCATTGCGACCGAGCTTGTTCTTGGGCTTAGCATGGGCGTCGCTGCTGCGCTGACCCGCGGCAAGGCCTTGGACAATTTCCTGATGATCACATCTTTTGTGACCGTCTCTGCGCCGCAATTCGTGGTCAGCCTGCTGCTGCTTTATGTATTTGCGGTCAAGCTGGGATGGTTTCCGATTGGCGGCTACGGCACATTTGCCCACATTGTCCTGCCCGCGCTCACCCTCGGGTTGCTCGGCTCTGGCTGGTATAGCCGGATGATGCGCTCCAGCATGGTAGAGGTGCTGCGAACTGACTACATCCGGACCGCCCGAGCAAAGGGACTGACCCGTGCAAGGGTGATCCTGCGTCATGCCCTGCCCAACGCTATCCTTCCGGTGATTGCCATGATCGGTATCGACATCGGCATATTCATGGGGGGGATCGTGGTCGTGGAAAGCGTCTTTGGCTGGCCCGGCATCGGCCAGCTAGCGTGGCAGGCAATCCAGCGCGTCGACATTCCAATCATCATGGGCGTCACGCTGGTATCGGCGGCCGCCATTGTTATCGGCAACCTGCTGGCCGACCTGATTGCCCCTTTTATCGACCCGCGCATCAAGTTGCGCTGACACAACCAAGACCCTAACAGGAGAGAAACCAATGAAAAAATTATTGACCTCAACGGCGCTGATGTTCGCGATGGGCCTTCCAGCATTGGCACAAGAGTATACCCCCGATCCGGCTGCCACGCCTGGTGGCAACATCGTCGTGACCTATAAGGACGACGTCGCGACGCTGGATCCAGCCATCGGTTATGACTGGCAGAACTGGTCGATGATCAAGTCGCTTTTCGACGGCCTGATGGACTATGTCCCCGGCACGACCGATCTGCGTCCGGGCCTTGCGGAAAGCTACGAGATCTCGGACGACGGCCTGACCTATACCTTTAACTTGCGCCCCGGTGTCTTGTTCCACAACGGGCGTGAGATGACCGCCGAGGACGTAAAGTATTCGCTCGACCGAGTCACCAATCCAGAAACACTAAGCCCAGGTGCCGGTTTCTTTGCCTCCATTGCAGGTTATGATGCGATGTCGGATGGCTCCGCGACCTCGCTGTCGGGTGTGACGGTGATTGACCCCCTGACGGTATCGATCACGCTGAGCCGCCCGGACGCCACCTTCCTGCATGTCATGGCGCTCAACTTTGCTTCGGTCGTGCCGCAAGAAGCAGTTGAGGCCGCAAATGGCGATTTCGGCAAAATGCCAGTTGGCACCGGCGCCTTCAGCCTTGACGAATGGGTGATTGGCCAACGCCTGGTCTTTGCCAAGAACGAGAACTACTGGCGTGCTGGCGTCCCGTATCTGGACGCTGTGACGTTCGAAGTAGGCCAAGAGCCGGTGGTGGCCCTGCTGCGCCTGCAAAACGGAGAAGTCGATGTGCCTGGCGATGGTATTCCGCCTGCCAAGTTCACCGAAGTCATGGGCGATCCCGCGCAAGCAGCCCAAGTCATCGAAGGCGGTCAGCTCCAAACCGGCTATATTACCCTGAACGTCACCATGCCGCCTTTTGATAGCGTGGCGGTGCGGCAGGCCGTGAACATGGCGATCAACAAAGAGCGGATCGTTCAGATCATTAATGGCCGTGCTGTGCCGGCTACTCAGCCTTTGCCTCCCTCGATGCCGGGCTACACGGAAGGTTACGCCGGTTATCCCTTTGATCCCGAAGCCGCCAAGGCGATGTTGGCGGATGCAGGCTTTCCCGACGGTTTCGAGACTGATCTCTACGTGATGAACACCGATCCCAACCCGCGTATCGCGCAGGCGATCCAGCAGGATCTGTCCAGCATCGGGATCACCGCAAATATCCTGTCTCTGGCGCAGGCCAACGTGATTGAGGCAGGTGGTGCTGGCACCGCACCGATGATCTGGTCGGGTGGCATGGCTTGGATCGCAGACTTCCCCGATCCGTCCAACTTCTATGGACCTATCCTTGGATGTGCGGGTGTCGTCGAGGGCGGCTGGAACTGGTCACGGTATTGCGTGCCAGCGTTGGACGAAATGGCAACGGCCGCCGACAGCATCACCGATCCGGCGATGATGGATGAGCGGATGAGTAAGTGGTCAGACGTCTACATGTCGGTGATGGAAGACGCTCCGTGGGTGCCGGTGTTCAACGAACAGCGTTACACCATGCGTTCGCCCCGGATGGGCGGTGCGGATGAGCTGTATGTCGATCCAGTGTCGATCCCGGTCAACTACGACTACGTCTATGCGACCGAGTAACCATTATGTGCAAGGCTTGTGATTACACCATTCATGGCGCACAGCACCACTTCGGCTGGGACAATTCAATTGTCCCGGCCGAAAGGGTCGCGCCCGGATCGACAATCCTTTTTCACTGTCATGATAGCTCGGCGGGTCAACTTGGCCCGTCGTCCACCGTGGCCGATGTAGCGACCCTCGATTTTGGCAAGATCAACCCGGTCTCCGGCCCGATCTGGATCGACGGGGCAGAGCCCGGCGATGCCGTCAAAGTTACCATCGACAGCTTTGCCCCGCGACACCACGACGGCAAAGGGTTTGGCTGGACTGCAAACATTCCGGGCTTTGGTCTGTTGGCAGATCAATTCACTGATCCGGCCCTGATCGTCTGGAGCTATGATCCAGATAGCCTCGCGCCCGCACTTTGGGGATCGCAGGCTGCGATACCGCTGAAGCCCTTTGCTGGCACCATCGGCAACGCTCTGGCAGAGCCGGGGCTGCATTCCATCGTTCCACCCCGGCGCGTGGGCGGCAACCTTGATATCCGCGACCTGGCGGCGGGCACCACACTTTACTTGCCGGTCGAGGTGGCGGGTGCGTTGTTCAGCGTTGGAGACACCCATGCCGCTCAAGGCGACGGCGAAGTCTGCGGGACGGCCATCGAAAGCCCGATGGACGTGGTCCTCACGCTTGACCTGGTTAAGGACGCCAATCTTAAGACGCCGCGGTTCACCACGCCCGGGCCGGTCACTCGGCATCTGGATGCTAAGGGTTACGAGGCCACAACTGGCATCGGGCCTGACCTGATGGCCGCTGCCCGTGACGCGGTGGCAGGCATGGTGGATTTGCTTTGTGCAACACGTGGCATGTCTGCGGTCGAGGCCTACATGCTCTGCTCTACCTGCGGGGACTTGCGGATCTCAGAGATCGTGGATCAGCCCAACTGGGTGGTTTCGTTCTATTTCCCGCGTTGCGTCTTTGAATGACATCAACGGGGCAGACATCAACCGCAGATACTGCAGCCGTGGCGAATTCTTCCGCCACGGTGTTGGCTGTGGACGGACTGTGCGTTTCGGTCCGCAGTGAGGCGGGATTGGCCCCACTCGTGAGCGATCTGAGTTTTACACTCGCGCGGGGGGAAACACTTGCCATCGCCGGCGAGAGCGGGAGCGGTAAATCAATTACATCGCTGGCTATCATGGGGCTGTTGCCGCCACCTGCTGTGAGGGTCACGGGAGGGGTCATCCGTTTGGGTGACACAGTTCTGACTGGCCTGCCTGAAGGCCAGATGCGTTCGATCCGTGGCGATCGGATCGCCATGATTTTTCAAGAGCCAATGACGTCGCTTAACCCGGTGCTTACCATCGGGTCGCAGCTTTGCGAGGCGATCCGCGCACATGAACCGGTCAGTCGCAGCGCGGCTCAGGCCCGTGCGCTGGAAGCGCTGCGACAGGTCCGACTGAGCCAGCCCGAGCAGCGGATGGGCCAGTTTCCACACGAATTGTCAGGAGGAATGCGTCAAAGGGTAATGATCGCCATGGCACTGGTCCTCCGCCCGGAAGTGCTCATTGCTGACGAACCGACGACGGCACTTGACGTGACTGTGCAACGCGAGGTCTTGGACCTGCTGCGCGATCTTCAGCGGGAACTGGGCACGGCAATCATCCTGATCACCCATGACATGGGCGTCGTTGCCGAAATGGCCGAACGGGTCATAATCATGCGCCAAGGGCGTATGGTAGAGACGGGCAATGTGCGCGACATCTTTGTCCGGCCCACTCATGCATATACCCGCGCGCTGCTGGATGCCGTCCCCCGGATGGGGGCGGGGGCCAGCCGACCAAGCGCCGCGCATTCGGAGCGGAAGGCACCGGTCGCGCGGCTTGACGACGTGTCGGTGCGATATGATGTCCGCGCCGGTCTCATGGGGCGGGTCAGCCACAGGGTTCATGCGGTTGAGCGGGTCAGTTTCGATATTCGCCCCGGCGAGACATTTGCACTGGTAGGCGAGAGTGGGTGCGGGAAATCCACGATCGCCAAAGCGATGGTCGGGCTGGTTCCCCACGAGGGACTGATCGATATTGGTGGCTACAGGGTAACAGGTGGCCGTCAAGCCGGCGCCTTTAGACGCGCGGTCCAACTTGTGTTTCAGGACCCGATGGCAGCGCTTGATGCCCGCATGCGGGTAGGTGATCTTGTGGCCGAGCCCTTGGTCATTCATGGCATTGGCAATGCCACCGAACAGCGCAAACGCGCTGAAGAGCTGATGATCCTTGTTGGATTGTCCCCCGACAAGCTAGATCGGTATCCGCATGAGTTTTCAGGGGGGCAGAGGCAGCGCATCTGTATTGCGCGGGCGCTGGCACTTCAGCCGCAACTTGTCATCGCCGATGAGGCGGTCTCTGCGCTTGATGTGTCTGTGCAGGCGCAGGTGTTGGCGCTGTTGCAGGACCTTCAAAAGAACTTTGGAATTGCGATCCTCTTCATCAGCCACGACATGGCTGTTGTCGAAAATATCTCGGACCGTGTGGCTGTGATGTTTTTGGGTCAGATCGTAGAGATGGGCACCCGAGAGCAGGTCTTTGGCAACCCGCTCCATCCTTACACCCGCCGACTTATTCAGGCCGTGCCTCTGCCTGATCCGGACCTTAAGCGCGCGCCCATCCCGCGCCTGACCGGCGAGGTTGCAAGCCCGATCCACCGCGTCGGTTTCGGGCCAGAGCGCACGCAGCTTGTTGATACAGGCGACGGCCATCTCGTGGCGTTGGGTGATCAAGATTAGGTCGGTGGGCCACGTCGCAGAGGTTGAGCCATCCGCAACGGCCTCTTGCGAACGGCCTAGGATAGAGGCCCCGTTGCATCCATGCCGATGTCTCGCAAGTTAATCGGTGGTCCAACGTCAGGTCAGTATTTACCGATGTCAGGCCGATGCGACCCAGACAGCCCCCGGTGCTTGACACGGTTGGTCAA
This sequence comes from uncultured Paracoccaceae bacterium, assembly GCA_937916485.1. The sequence continues at coordinate 11,055 of CALFSV010000280.1, forward strand.
ATGACCAGCCGTAGGCTTGGCTGTTCCTGGCAGCGGCGCTATCACGGTCGTCCGACCACAGCAGGGAGCCTTTCATGAACGCCGTTGCGAATCGCATCGCCCGCAATATTACCTCAGACATCGGTGCGCGTCCGGAACAGGTTGTAGCCACGGTTGCCTTGCTGGATGGCGGTGACACCGTGCCCATCGTCGCAAGGTATCGCAAAGAGGTCACAGGTGGTCTGGACGACGTCCAGCTGCGCCAATTGGCAGAGAGTTTGGTTTATCTTCGTTTAGGCTCTGTTGCAACAGAGCCATCTGTCTGCCTCATTGTTTTGGGGAAATGGTACACCGATCAGGCAAACTGACAGAACACCTCTGTCTGTGATACCCTGCACCAACAGATGCAGGATGGAACGACACCCAGTGCATGAGCCCTTCACCACCAGTTTCGGCGCTGTAGCGGGACGCTGTCAGGCCAAAAGCAAGCGTAGCGGAGTTCAGTGCCGCAAGCCTGCGATGCGCGGTAAGCGCGTATGCCGGACGCATGGCGGCGCGTCCACAGGTGCCAAGACCCAGCAAGGCCGAGAGCGCTGCGCACAGGCCAAGACGGCACATGGCTGGGAGACACGAGAGATCAGGCGCATGCGAGCTGAGAAGCTCAGGGAGCTGCGTGCACTCGAGGGGGCCATGCTAGCCCTCGGCATGCTCAGCAGAACCTAACCAGTTCCAATCACAGCATGACGCCAGCCTGTTCGTGCGGAATCGTTTGTATAGGCAGAATGGGGTGTCTTGACGTGAAGGGTGGGTACCACCGGGGTGGGGTCTGGCTGGCGCAGTTATTTTTGTACTCAGGTGGGGTACTACTGCAAGCGCGTAATGGTTTGGGGAACCATTATGGTAAAAAGCACGCCGAATCTGTATTTTCTTAAAGAAATCAATGTGCAGTGGCGGAGTGCACGTGTGCCTGAGCGGCAGCTTGAACAGAACCTTGAGCGACAGGCAGAACTGGATCGCGGCATTCGAAAAGACAGGCGGGCGCCCTGGGCGTCCCTCATGCGGCACGTGCCAGATCATCTCCTTGTCCAGCCAGATCAGCAGCGACCCGCGCTTCCTGAGCGCATCGTTGTAGGTGGACCAGTTTGTCGTGCGGTAGCGGGCGGGCTTGGGCTTGCTCATGCAGCTCGTCTAACCGCATGGATTCCCGATGTGAATCCTTCATCGGCTGAGTTCTGCAACAACGCCGGGATGGGACCTGCGGCGTTTAGGCCCGCTACCCCCCGGGTGGGGTCGGCGCGGTGCCGTTGAAAGGCCAAGTGGGGGTGGGTTAGTTGGGGGCGGCACATCACGAGGGCTGCGCCCCCATTGGCGACTCGGGACGCACCGGCTGGGGCTGCGCCGTGAAAGCCGGGTGAAAGCCAGTCTATGAGACTTGGCGACAAATATCGCTTAACCCCTTGTAATTATGGTGATCCCACGAGGACTCGAACCCCGAACCTGCTGATTAGAAGTCAGCTGCTCTATC
>CALFSV010000281.1 GCA_937916485.1 uncultured Paracoccaceae bacterium
CAATGAATAAAGGCACAAACATTAGCCAATCGGACTTTGTTTTACCTAGTGCAAAAAAATGAGCTTAAAGTAGAGTCGAGATGGTGCGCCTTGCCTCATTGCTGAGGTCGGTTTCACCATCCCGCTCCCCGAACCGGACATGCGAGTTTCCCGGCATCCGGCTCTCCATGCGCAGCATTGCTGCGGATCAAGTCACATGGATTTCATGGCCCTATATGCAAGCCAGAACGAGGGTGCGCCATTCATAGCGTGATCTTCACCCAGCTCTTCTTCATTCCATCCGTTCGGTATTCTAATGCCTCTGTTGCGGTAGCGGCGTGTACCCCCTTGGGAGAACTGCTTTAAGGTTGCCGTTTCGTCCCGCCAACGCCCACGCATTGGTGGATGCTGGCCAGCACGATACTTGGCACGCAGCTTCCTTGCCCCGGTTTTGCGATGTTTCTTGCGAAGCCATCGGTCAATCCTATGCCAAAGCCAATTGTCCAGCGAACTGAACTCTTTGCAGGCATAGGTGGCGTATTGAAAGTAGGTACGCCATCCGGTGATCAGGGGATTGAGCGACCAGATCAGATCCTTGAACGGCAGCACAAGCGTTGCCCGTGATGTTCGTTTCTTGATCTCCTGGCGCAAGGATTTGAGCTTGCCCACAGGGATACGCAGATTGCCGACCATGTTGCCGTTTTTATACGACTTGGTCCGCACCACCCGATATCCCAGAAAGACAAAGCCTTCCTCAGGCCGTGTGATCAGGGTCTTTTCTGGAGAGAGTTCGAGGCGCATATCGTTCCACAGGAACTGCGCCAAGGCGTCTCGCTCGGCCTCTGCCTGTTGCCGGGAACCGACCACAAGCAAAACGAAGTCGTCCGCGTAGCGCACCATGTAGAATGTTGGTTTGCCATGTCGCCGGTCGAACTGGCGGCGAGCCGCCGCATTCGTTGGCTTTTCACGCGGGCGTGGCATCCATCTGTCATAACGCTGATCAAGCCTATGCAGAAAGATATTCGCCAAAAGCGGAGACAACACACCGCCCTGAGGCGTGCCTGTTGCCGAATGCTTGAGGCTGCCCTCAATCATGATACCTGCCTTCAAGAAGGATCGGATCAGCACCAAGACCTTTCGATCCCGGATACGTTTCTTGACCTCTTCCATCAGCAGATGATGATTGATGGCATCAAAGCAGCCCTTGATATCGCCCTCGATCACATAGTGGGTCATCGAGGGGCCATGGGTCGTCGGATGCAGTTGTTTCTGCACCGCCGCCAAGGCATCATGGGTGCTCCGGCCGCGCCGGAACCCGTAAGAGTTCGGATAAAAATCCGCCTCAAAGATAGGTTCCAAAACGAACTTCAGTGCCATTTGCACAAGACGATCTTTGAGCGTGGGTATCCCCAGCGGGCGGAATTGGCCCGGCCTGCCAGACTTTGGGATTAACCGCTGTCTGACAGGTTCCGGTTTGTATCTTCCCGAACGCAATTCGTCTTGAACCTCGTCCAGAAAGTGACCAACGCCACCTGCTTGCTCTTCGATCCTGCGTCGCGTCATGCCATCAGTGCCCGGTGTCTGACTGCCCCGGTTTCGGGACAATCTGATCCAAGCCTCGATCAGCGTTCTGCGATCACAGATTAGATTGAACAGGTCAGAGAAGGTTTGACCCTTATCTGACGCGCTCCATCGATACAGTTTTGGCTGCATGTCGAGGATAAAACTGGTATTCACCATGTCGGGCATGCGCCCACCTCCTGCTGTAAAACTATATCCACTGCCTCCCTTCGCCATGTGAACGGCTTTCCCGCACTCAGACTACTACAAAGGCTCCGCCCCTCGGCCCGACGTTCGTCAGCCGTCTTGACCATCCCCCAAAGTTGGGGAAGTCGAACAGAGGTTCCCAGGTTCCAAACCCATTCCATCGTTTGCATTAGGAGCCGACTATACCCCGTGCGAACTCTGGCCCTCGGCGCTCGCAGGTCACTTCCAAGGGCTGTGGCCGCCGCGATAAACGGTGGGGCCACCCCGGTCTCAGGATCATTAGCCAAGACCAGCACTTCACCAAATGCCATCAGAAACGGCACCCGACCAACCCAATTCCGATTTGGTTGGCTCCGATATTCTACCGAGGCGTCAATCATCGGTTCGTATTCCTCTCCATAGCAAACACGCTGGCCGGAACAGAGAGGGGCGGAATTCCCCAGTCTCTCCGGCTTTGACAAGTTCTGCTCATTTATGGCTTGCTGCAGACGCACAGCGCACCTCACTTGTCAGCTTAATCCGCACCCTGCGCGGCACGGAAACGTGAGGTCTTCCACCTCACTGGAATGCGCCCAGCTCATCTGGCGCACAATGTCCCTTATGGAGAGTGCGACGCGCTTTAAAACGCTGATGGTAATCGTGATACTGGTGGCCGTGAGCGGCTGCTTTAAGTTCAGTTATACCGGTACGCCCAAACCGGTGAATCCCCAGCAATCCGACAGTGAGATAAAGAAATCC
>CALFSV010000282.1 GCA_937916485.1 uncultured Paracoccaceae bacterium
TGTCGAGTCGATGAGAATTTCCTGGCTCATGGTCTCCAGGCTATGCCGGATTTTGGGCAGAGTGATCAGTTTCATATGCGGGCACAGGTTGCAGGGACGCACGAACTCGATCTCGGGAAGTTCGGCGGCCACATTGTCGCTCATGGAACACTCGGTCAGCAGCAGAACTTTAGGCGGGCGTTCGTTTTTGACATGATTGATCATTTGCGCCGTCGATCCGACAAAGTCGGCGGCATCGAGCGCATCGGGCGGGCATTCGGGATGGGCGATGACCACCAGTCCCGGAACACCGGCACGATAGGATTCGATTTCGGTCGGGGTGAAGCGCTCGTGCACCTCGCAATGTCCTTTCCAGGAGATGATGTCGACATTGGTTTGACCAGCCACGTAATTGGCCAGGTATTCATCGGGAAGAAACAGCACACGGTCTGTTCCAAGAGACTCCACAACCGCGACGGCATTTCCTGAGGTGCAGCAGATGTCGGATTCGGCCTTCACGTCGGCTGAAGTGTTCACATAGGTCACGACGGGGACGCCCGGGTAGGTTTCACGCAAGAGCCTGATGTCTGCACCGGTGATCGAATCCGCAAGAGAACACCCTGCATTCATATCCGGGATCAGAACGGTTTTGTCCGGGTTCAGAAGCTTAGCGGTCTCGGCCATAAAGTGAACGCCGCACATGACGATGCAGTCCGCTTCGGTCTCGACGGCCTCACGGGCGAGGGCAAGGGAGTCGCCCACAATGTCGGCAACGCAATGGAAGATTTCCGGGGTCTGATAGTTATGCGCGAGAATGACGGCGTTGCGCTCTTCCTTGAGCCGCAGAATGGCATCGACTTCGGGAGCAAAGACCGGCCACTCGACTGAGGGAATGACCGTCTTGACCCGATCGAAGATCGGTTCCATTCGCGCCGCAACGGCGTCGCTGTAGACGGGTTCAGACGAGGTGCTTGGGACCGTTGTTGTCATCGCAATAATCTCCGATTGAGAATATTAGTGAGCCAAAAAACGCCGAACACAAAATGTTCGGCAGCTGACTTAGACTATGTTTGAGAATAAGGTGTTCGTCAAGCTGAGAGAAACCGCCGTTTTCAGGCGAATATCGCCGAAAAATTAGCCCTTTTGTGACCGTGCAGAAGGAAGTCCGACGCCGATCGTGGGGCGTTCGCGCAGGATATCCCGGCGGAATCGGAGGAGGCGGGCAGGCCGCCCGCCAGTGTTCGTGGAGACAGAGCCGGTCTCCTCGACCAGCCCCTGATTTTCAACCAGGCGTCGGAAATTGGGTTTGTGAAGTTCGATTCCGGCCAGCGCCTCCACTGTTCTCTGGAGCTGCAGGAAGGTGAAACGTGGCGGCATCAATTCGAAGACAACCGGGCGATATTTGATTTTGCCGCGCAGGCGCGAAATGCCGGTGGCCAAGATCCGCCGGTGATCAGATTGCAGGCTTTCGGCTTCCACAATGGCTGCTTCCCGAGGCGCCCAGCACGCAGCACCATCACGATGGGCTTCGGGAACCAGTCCGATCTCGTAGAGCAATTCGTAGCGCTCGAGAACGAGCTCTTCATTCCAGCGATCGCCGGATTTGCCGAATGCGTTGGTGGAGCGGCTCTCACGGTCCTGTCGCGCATCGTGTGGCGCTTCGGCGATCCAGCCGGCGATCGATTCGCGGATGCGGGTCATCACGCCCGGTTCATCTCCGCTGCGCATATCCTCCCAGGGGAAGAAACGATACCAACTCGCCCAACTGATATCGCTCGATTGCTTTGGGCGCGTTTCACGGACCAGCGCGATGTAGCCGATCGAGAGGGAACGGCTTGTTTGCCCGCGGGCGCTCGCGTGACGGTTTGCATCCCCGAAGGAATAGAGCTGCTCCACATAACCAAGATTGTAGCCGGTCAGTTCCTCCACCCAATTCCGCAGGCCGGCTTCAAGTGTTCGATGTTGCGGTTCGAGGGGGCCTGCGGGAAGGGCAAGGGGCGCGGCTCCATCCTGCGAACGGACGAGCACAAGGGGGCCATCGGGAGATGCCGTGACGATGACGGCACTCAGATCGACGGTCACAGCATCCTGACTCGCGCTGGTGCGGGATCGGTCAACTCTGCTCATACGAAGCTCATCCTCACCGTGCTCGATTTCATGGAGCTGCTTTGAGCCGATTATTAACGGCTTCCCTACGACTCGTCACATCCGCTTGGCAGTAATAGGGCGCAATATACCCATAGCGCCTCGGATTGGTTCCTCATGGGCAACAGTCATTTTGTTCGGGGCGCAGTTCAGTTCCGTCTTACGGGTGATAGCCTGCGCGGCATCATTCATTGGAGATCAATATGCTGCCCAAAGCTGTTTTGCCGACGCCCGACCCTTCCAAAACACTGTCTACGGCCAACCCGGATTTGCGTAAAACCATTTCGGTCGGCGACGCAGAGATGGCTTATATCGATATCGGTGAAGGCGATCCGATTGTTTTCCTGCATGGAAATCCGACATCGTCGTTTCTGTGGCGGGACGTTATTCCTCATGTTGAAGGCATGGGGCGAATCATTGCCCCGGACTTTATTGCCCATGGTTGGTCCTCGATCTCCGGTCATGACGGGTACCGGTTTCAGGATAACATTGACTACTTCGATGCGTTCTTCGAGGCGCTCGATCTGACGAAGAATGTGACCCTCGTGCTTCACGACTGGGGAGCCGCTGTCGGCTTTTATCGCGCGGCCAGATACCCGGAGCAGATCCAGGGAATCGCCTATATGGAGGCCATGGTCTGGCCTCGTCACTGGAGTGATATTCCCAAAGAACGGGTTGGCGCGTTCAAGAGCTTTCGCACGCCGGAAGGGGAGAAGGCAGCGCTGGAGAAGAACCTCTTCGTCGAGATGATGTTGTTTGAACGCGGTATCATTCGTGATCTCTCCGAAGCGGAGAAAGAAGTCTACCGCTATCCGACAAGTCGCCCGGGCGGCACGAAGGCGCCAAGTATCATCATGCCAAACGACATCCCCTTTGATGGCGAGCCAGCTGACAATCATGAATTGGTGAAGTTCTACGCTGACTGGCTGGCGGCGAGTGAAACACCGAAGCTCTTCATCAATGCAGATGAAGGCCATGGTCTGGCCGGTGCAGCTCGTGAACATGCACGGACGTTCAAAAATCAAACCGAAGTTACGGTGCATGGACGCCACTACATGCAGGAAGATTGTCCGGGCGACGTCGGTGCGGCTGTCGCAGGTTTTGTCAAAAGCCTGCGTGAGTAGGGCGCAGTAGAAGGGGCGTTCAGATCGCCTCGAACTCTTATGGCCGGATGAATGCTTTTAGTCGGCCGCCTTCTGCCGACATGGTTCGCCAGCTGTTTCCGCTGAGCTCGATGACAGCCAGGCCTGCTGGTGGGAATCCCAGCTTCAGGTCTTCGGCTGCCTGGACATTGGAGCCGGGGCCCGACATCAGGCGTCCAAGTGATTCAAGTCCGGGATTGTGGCCGATCACCAACGCGCAGGACACGTCACCCGACAGCTTTTCAATACTTGCCAAAAGCGTCCCGGGAGATGCGAGGTAGAGGTCGCCCAATGCTTGCGCGTTTACGGTGTCAGGAAGGCCTTTGCTGACGATGTCCCAGGTTTGGGTTGTTCGGACGGCATTGGATAGCAGCACCGCATCTGGCACGGCTTGGTTCGCCAGCATCCAGGAAACCATCGTCTTGCAGTCCTTCTGACCCTGAGCGCTGAGCACACGATCAAAGTCATTTTGATCTTCACTTTCCCAGCCCGATTGTCCGTGCCGCATAAGGAGAAGGCGCTTCATGGTTTGCTCTTGTATCGAGGGGTCCTGATTGACGATCTGAGGGTGCATGCAGCGAAGTCAGTGTGCAAGCTGTTCATCCGGTTTTCCGGCTCCTTTGTGCATTTCGAACTTTATTTTGGTGCAGCGCGAAAACAGCGTTGACACGAGCCGGGCAAACCCTCTATCAACCGCGTCCCTACATGATGGTTTTGAGACACTTTCGTAGATCAAACAAATCGGTCGGGATTGGGTTGTAAAAAACTTTCCAATTTGGTCGAAAAAGCATTTGACTTGATTGGGCTGTGGACGTACAACCCGCCCTCGCCGCCCAGTAAGGGTCTTCGGTCCCGGTTGGGCGGCTCTGCAAAATGCCG
>CALFSV010000283.1 GCA_937916485.1 uncultured Paracoccaceae bacterium
GGCTTTAAGTAATCCAAGCTTTCCTTCAGGATCAACTTGTCAAGCTGCAGCTCTGTGAGGATCTTCTTTAAACGCTCGTTCTCCTTACGAAGAGCACGCATCTCGGAAAGCTGCGAGCGCCCCATACCGCCAAACTTCTTGCGCCAATAGTAATAGGTCTTATCTGAAATCCCAGCCTTACGGCAGGAACTCACGACATCTAGCCCATCATGTAAATGTACGTCAATCTCACGCAAAACCTTCAACGCATCTTCGTCCGAATACCGTTTCCGTACCACCCTTAAAACCTCCTGTGACCATCTAGTAATGGCTTAGTTTTAGGGGGCTAAGACAGCTGCAGCATCCACATCCAACAATGTCCCATATGCGTCAAAGACAAACATCTATTCGACCTGTTTGATTAGCTGCTATTCAAATTTAAATAGTCGATCAATTGCAACACCAACCACCCCTTTAGTAACTGTTTCTGTGAATGGTTTATTCAACCTTTGAGTTGCCCGTGCTAGCATTTTATACAACAAAAAATTCTGTAGCTCTTGGGGAGGGGTTTTAATGTTCGTAATGGTTTTGGTTACCTGTATTACATTGGAGAGCCAGACAGTTTGCCACAAGTTTCCACGCGGCCATCAGTTTTCATCACTTTCAAGCTGCAAGACCGCCAGTGCAATTGAGCGCGGCCGTTATCGTTCTCGAATTGTCGAGCGAAAATGGGCGAACTATGACTGGAATTGTATTGCCCAAGATGCAATTGCAGGCGCAAATCTACCTGCCAAAATTGTGCTGGACGAAACCTCGATCCGAATCGATTGATCCAGATTGATGAACCGTGCTTTTCAGAAGATTACTTTTAGGCATTAAAACCTTGCTCATTTTGGTTAATTTTCAGCTTTCAGCTGTGCCTTATAAAGCCCTGTTCAATTACAAATTCCAATATACGCTGCAAAAAATGCATCACACCTAAGATTTTTTAGCAGTATTGCTGCCAATGATTTTCCCATTACCTCGGATCATGCAGAGGCGGTCACGCTGATCGCCTTTCCCACCACTCAATAGCAGTGCCCCCATGAGGCCTGCATAGGAGAAAAAATGAAAAAATTACTTATCGCTTCAGCGCTTGTGTTTGGTGTGGCCTCACAGGCAGTCGCCGACATCAAGGTTGGTATTCTCCACTCTTTGTCTGGGACCATGGCGATTTCAGAGACTACGCTGAAAGACACTATGCTAATGTTGATCGATCAGCAGAATGCCAAAGGAGGAATCCTTGGTGAAAAGATCGTGCCTGTAGTTGTCGACCCTGCGTCAAACTGGCCTTTGTTTGCCGAGAAAGCGCGTGAACTTTTGACTGTTCACAAAGTGGACGTGATGTTCGGGAACTGGACATCTGTATCACGGAAATCAGTCCTTCCAGTGGTTGAAGAACTGAATGGACTTTTGTTCTATCCAGTTCAATATGAGGGTGAGGAAAGTTCCAAGAATGTCTTCTACACCGGAGCGGCACCAAACCAACAGGCAATTCCAGCAACCGACTACTTTCTTGAGGAATTGGGAGTAGAGAAATTTGCACTGTTGGGAACAGACTATGTCTACCCGCGGACAACCAACAAAATTCTTGAACAATATTTGAAGGATAAAGGCATTGCGGCTTCTGACATTTTTGTAAATTACACCCCATTTGGTCACGCGGACTGGTCAAAAATTGTTGCTGATGTGGTTGCCCTTGGCGCGGACGGCAAAAAGGTTGGGGTGATCTCTACAATCAATGGCGACGCTAACGTTGGATTCTACAAAGAATTAGCTGCTGCTGGAGTATCGGCAGACGACATTCCGGTTGTAGCGTTTTCGGTTGGCGAGGAAGAGCTCTCAGGGCTTGATACGTCGAATCTTGTTGGTCATCTTGCTGCATGGAATTATTTTCAGTCAGCCGACACAACCGAAAATGCCGAGTTTATTAAAATTTGGAAAGAAAAAATGGGTAACAAGCGGGTCACTAATGACCCGATGGAAGCTCATTACATCGGCTTTAATATGTGGGTTGAAGCAGTGACGAAAGCCGGGACGACTGACGTCGATAAGGTCCGAGAAAACATGTATGGCTTGACGTTCCCGAATTTAACTGGCGGTATTGCCAAAATGCTTCCAAACCACCATCTCTCAAAGCCGGTTCTGATTGGTGAAATAACGGCAGATGGTCAGTTTGACATCATCAGTAAAACGGCCGAAGTCCCTGGGGATGCTTGGACAGACTTCCTCCCAGAATCAAAAGTTTTAGTCTCGGATTGGCAAGATCTGAAATGTGGCATGTATAACAAAACCACCGCATCTTGTGTTCAGCTAAAGTCAATCTATTAAGATCGTAAGGTAACACCTTTTTTCTTAAAAAGATTCAAAGACACTAATCATTTGGTGTCTTTGAATTGCCTCATTTCTAAATGGAAATCCTCAGATGGCAACCTCTCGCTCCCTTTTAATGTATTTAAAATGCCTCAAGCTTAGTTTTCTTGGCTGCTGTATGTTGATCTTCAGTTTTCTAAATACTCTTGTTTTTGTGTCATCAGCTGGGGCACAGACATTTGAGAATCTACTCGCCAAACATGCTCCTTTAATTCAAAGAAGCTCGTCTAAAACGGTTGCCCCAGTCCTTGGTGAGATTGTAGAATTTGGTGGCCCAGTTGTACAAAAGTTTTTGTCCAGATGGCGGTCGAAAGACCTCTATTTCCTCATGGAAAGCAACCAATTTGCTTATACTCAAGACCTGGGTGATGACCGGATCAAACTAATAAATGTTGAAACGGGTGCGGCTTTTGCCACTGTCACCAAAGCCTCAATAAAGCAAATCAAACCAAACAGTGGTGTGCGCGCAAAAATCTCTGCATCGTTGATACCGTTTTTGCTAGCAAGTGCTGATCCTAAAGAGCGAGCAACGAGCTTGGATGCGCTTGCGCGTGATTTTAACGAGAGCCATCTGGCGCTTCTTGACGCAGCAATAACAACTGAAACTAATGCGGCCTTAAAGCGCCGATTAGAGCGCGCCTACAGGTTTGGCCTGATTGGTTTTGGTCGGGATGAAGATACCGTAGTGGCGGCAATCCATGAGCTTGAGGGTGATCTTTCACTGGAGACAAGGGCTGTTCTAAACCCGTTGCTGGCAGATAAACTATATGTTGCTGCGACGCTGCCTGAGGGAATAAATCTTGCGCGACGCATTATTCCGGGCAAAACTACCAAACTTACTGACGGCGCGGCTGGAAGGCGATCAATTATCGGTGGCGCTCCGGCAGAATTATCAGTTGGGGCGGCTTATAACATGCTTGTTGATGCCGCGATGTCACCAGCTTTAGTATCTATTGAGGCGCGCAATGCAGCATTGGCTGACGCCATAAAAGATGGCCGCATTGGAGTTGAAAAAGCTGCTGGGTTGAATAATGAGACAGCGCGAAGCGCTGCCTATAGCCGACTTGTTCTCAATGGCAGTGCAACAAAAATGGTTGACAAGGAAGCGATCCAGCAGGCGGTTGATGAGGCGGTTTTTTATGCTGTCTATGACAACCCATCAAAGAAAATTGTGACTGCAGCTCAAACAACGCTTGCCAGTATTGAAGGACAAGTCAATCTTTATAAGGCAATTGACTTGCTTGTCGATGGGTTAAGCCTTGCCTCTATTTGCTTTCTTGCAGCGATTGGACTTGCAATTACCTTTGGCGTGATGGGCGTGATTAACATGGCTCATGGCGAATTCATCATGATGGGTGCCTACACCGGCTATGTCGTTCAACTATTCGTGCCGAATTATACCTTGTCACTCGTGGTGGCGTTACCAGCAGCGTTTGCTGTTACATTCGCCGCTGGTGTGGTGCTCGAGCGGCTGGTGATCCGGCATCTTTACAAACGCCCGTTGGAAACATTGCTTGCAACCTTTGGTATCAGTATCGCGTTACAACAGATTGCAAAAAATATCTTCGGTACACAAGCTCGGCCACTTACCTCACCAGATTGGCTAGATGGTGCATTGGCAATCAACGATGTGCTGGCGATCAGCAATATCCGTATTGCTATCTTCGTGCTGGGCGTGGTTTTTCTAGCACTGCTTATTTTTGTTATGAAGCGTACGAGATTTGGTCTTGATACGCGTGCCGTGACACAAAATCCTGCAATGGCTTCCAGCATGGGGATAAACCCTGACCGCATCAACATGCTGACCTTTGGTTTTGGGTCTGGCATTGCTGGTATTGCTGGTGTTGCTATCGGCCTGTTCTCCAAAGTGACATCTGAGCTGGGATCTGACTACATTGTTCAGAGCTTTATGACGGTTGTAGTTGGCGGTGTTGGCAATATCTGGGGCACGCTTGCGGGGGCGGCGTTGATTGGTACGTTGCAAAAGGGTATCGAATGGTTGAACCCTTCCAACACTCTGGCGGCGCAAACTTATATGATTATTTTTATCATTCTATTTATCCAGTTTCGGCCGCGTGGCATTGTTGCGCTTAAGGG
>CALFSV010000284.1 GCA_937916485.1 uncultured Paracoccaceae bacterium
ATGACCCATGCGCTTTTGAACAGGCCAAGCCGCCTTGTGCGCTTTGCTGTTCGCACCGCTTACCCAGTTTACGTCTTCCATGTCTGGCCAGCCATAGCACTCTCCATCTTCATGATGTCCCGCGGACTCGACCCCACTGTGACAGTCGTGTCGAGTTCGATCCTCACTATTCTGATCTGCTTGGGCGCCTATATGGTTCTGGTCCGTTATACGCCGCTCGACTGGCTGTTTTCCGGCTACGCAAAGTCTTGGTTCAAGTGGCCGTGGCGCGCAAACGGCTGGGCTTGACCTCCAACGGTGTGGACTGGTTCAGGTTCGAAGCGATAATTTTTATACCGTTGGGTATTTTAATTATTGACGCACCCTCCTGATATTCGTACCAATCGGTAACGCGACGGAAATCAGGAGAAAGATCCATGTCCACACCCGAAAGAACCATCGTCATCACAGGCGCCAGCAGCGGCTTCGGCGCGGCGGCCGTGCGGGCCTTCGCGGACCGGGGTGACCGCGTCTGGGGCACGATGCGCGACACCGCGGGCCGCAACGCCGCCAAGAAAACCGAGCTCGAGGGTTATTCCCCGCGCATCACGATTGCCGAGATGGACGTAACCAGTGACGCCTCGGTGGCCGAGGGTTTCGCCGCCATTCTGTCCGATGGCCCCATCGACATCCTGATCAACAACGCAGGCATCATGTATATCGGCATGACCGAGGCCTATTCTGTCGCGCAGGCCGCAGAACAGATGGACACCAACTATTTCGGTGCCATCCGCGCCATGCAGGCGGTGCTGCCGTCGATGCGCGCAGCGGGATCTGGCTTGATCATCAACACCAGCTCCATCGCCGGGCGGGTGTCGGTGCCCTTCGTTGGCACCTATTGCGCCACCAAACATGCGCTGGAAGCCTACAGCCAAAGCCTGCGATACGAGATCGCCCCCTTTGGCGTCGACATCGCACTGGTCGAACCGGGGCCGTTCCCGTCGAACCTGCTGGCCGCCGGCAAGCCGCCTGCCCGGGCGGATGTGCTGGCGTCCTATGGCAACCTTGGACAGGTGCCTGACGCGATGAAGGCGGGCTTTGCCCAGATGCTGGCCAGCGATGAAGCCCCCGACCCGCAACTGGTGGTGGACACCTACCTGTCGCTGGCAGATGCCGCCCCCGGCAAACGCCCCACGCGCTCGGTTGTCGGCATCACCTGGGGCGTGGACGAGGTCAACGTCTTCACACAGCCGCGCCAAGACGCGCTGCTGAAGGAATTGCAACTCGACACCGTTCTGGGCGGCGGCGACGCCTGAGCACAACGATATGCCTCCCCTGCAAAAGGAACAAATCCAATGAAAAAGGCCCTTACTGCTACGGCAGTCACCGCCTTGCTTGCCACCAACGCCCTTGCCGATAACACCACGTCGATCAAGCCGATTGTCGGCGCCTTTCTGGGCGCTGTCCTGCAGGGTGACGTCGACACGATGCGGGACCTGGCGAACCCGGACTACATCCAGCACAACCCCTTCATCCCGACCGGGCTTGAGCCGTTCATCGATCTCCTGCCGGTGCTGGCAGAGGCCGGGACGACTGCCGAGAACATCCGCATGTTCGAAGACGGAAATTATGTCTTCATGCACAACCTCTGGCGCAATGCCGAGCCGTTCGGGGGCCCCGAGATGGTGTCCTTCGACATCATCCGCGTGGACGAGAACGGCAAGGTCGCCGAACACTGGGATGCATTGCAGCCCCTCGTCACGGAAACCGCCAGCGGCAGAACCCAGACCGACGGCCCGACCGAAGTGACCGATCTGGACAAGACCGAGGAAAACAAGGCCTTGGCCGTGGCGCTGGTCGAAGACGTGCTGATGGGCCGCGACCCCTCACGCATCACCGACTACATCAACGCCGAAAACTACGCCCAGCATAACCCCTTTATCAAGGACGGGCTGGCCGGGATCGTCGAGGCCGTCGAGGCGCTGACCGCGCAGAACAACATGTTCCAATACGCCGAGATCCACGCGGTGCTTGGCGAGGGCAACTTCGTGCTGACCGTCAGCGAAGGCCAGTGGAACGGCACCACCAACGCCTTCTACGACCTGTTCCGCATGGAAGACGGGATGATCGTCGAGCATTGGGACGTGATCCAGCCCGTCCCGACCGAGGACCTTGCCAACACCAACGGCATGTTCGGCGGCTTTGATGCCAACTGAGGGCGGCAAGGTCCGCTTGCACGCCCGTCCGGAGAACAAGGCAGCCCGTTATCTCTGACCTTGCGGGCGGGGATGAAAATTCCCGCCTTTCACGAACGAGACCCTATCCCCCGTCCGGAGCAGACAAGATGGAAAGTCCTATTCCCGATCTCATCCATGGGCTGCGTTGCCTGTCGTCCAACCTGGCCAAGGCAGAGGCCCATTGCGAAAGCCACAAGATTTCCCCCGACGCACTTCTCAAGGCGCGGCTGTATCCAGATATGTTCCATCTGACCCGCAACGTGACCACAGCCTGCGACGCTGCAAAGTTCACCGCCGCACGCTTGTCCCAGACTGAACCGCCAAGATATGAGGACAATGAAGCGTCATTCGCAGAGCTTCAGGCCCGCATCGTGAAGACGATCGCGTTCCTGCAGACCATTCCCGATACAGCCTTTGCTGCTGCCGAAACGCACGAGCTGACCGTGCCGCTTGCGCCAGAGGGCACGGCACCAAACGGCCAGACCTATCTCGCTCGATTCGGTATGCCGAATTTCTATTTTCATCTGGCAACGGCCTACAACATCTTGCGCCACAACGGTGTGGTTCTGGGAAAGCGGGACTTTCTATGGGTACGCTAGGAGCCCGTTGAGGATCGGGAGCCACGTCTCGGCTTTGGAGTGATCCAAGCTTGCCCAATTGAGGGTAACGTTGAATGGCAAACAGAAAAAGAAAAAGAATGCCAGACTTCGCCGTGGCTGCGGGCTCGTTTCTGCAGCTTGACGATGTCCTTCAGGCGCTTGGTAGACCTCGTGCGCCGCGCAGCGTCCTCACCCACCATTGCGGCTGATCAAATGGCCGCGATGGGATGACCCAAATTGGGCGGTGCTGCACAAGAAAGGCCGATCTTGGCCCGGCCCTCCACCTTACAAAAGAAAGCCGATGATGCAGCTGGAGGCCAAGGTTATCCGCCCAGCGGATAGGGTATATACTGTTGACACAAAATACTTACCGTTAGTAAGTTAATAGAACGGACCGACGGTATGGCCAGCCATAGAGTTGGTTTTTCATGGATCATCGAGCCGCAGTGACAGGTCACTCAGGAGGACGGCGATGAACGGAACAGCTAGGCAAGTTCGCAGCATCGGGTTGAACCTGCCTATGCGAAGCTGCGCGGCCGGGGCCATGTCAGACCAATGCCAAGGTTGGAAGCACAGCTTGAGCAGCATGCCATCATGACGATGCTTGCAGATCTTCTGGCGAGCGTGTTCGACCGACGCAAAGTCCGACCGATTTCCGTACGGCAGGGCAAGAAATCTCTTGCCGAACTGGCGCGCGAACTCCTGGTGGGGGCTGGGGAAGCCTCAGGGCTAGCCTCGGCTGCGGCGATCCTGTCGGGCTATGCGTGTCTGGACGATGCGGGCAAGCTCACTTTCTTCCGGATGCTAGCAGTCGAGATGAACATCTCGGCAGATAAGGTGCGTCAGGCGTTGAACGCCTATGAAGCTGCACCATCGAAGGTCACCTACCGGGACTTTGCTGCGGCTGCGGAACCGCCTCGACAAGAGTTGATCCGGCGACTGAACAGGGTTCCCGGTGCGACCGGGAGTCTTGTGCGGATGCGGGCCGATCTCTTGCGTCTCGGCAAGGGCGAGCCGGACCTTGAGGCGCTTGATCTGGATTTCCGGCATCTTCTCTCTTCGTGGTTTAATCGTGGTTTTCTGGTTTTACGACCGATCAGCTGGGAAAGCCCTGCGCATGTTCTGGAAAAGATCATAGCCTACGAGGCGGTTCATGCGATCGACAGTTGGGATGACCTGCGGCGGCGACTGGAGCCGGCCGACCGCCGCTGCTTTGCCTTTTTCCATCCTGCAATGCCGGACGAGCCGCTGATTTTCGTCGAGGTTGCGCTTATGCAGGGCATTGCGCAGTCGATCCAGACCCTCCTCGCGGAAGGCCGCGAAGTCAGGCCTGCAGAAGAGGCCGACACAGCTGTCTTCTATTCGATTTCGAACTGCCAACCGGGCCTTGCGGGCATCTCGTTCGGCAACTCGCTGATCAAGCAAGTAGCGGCGGATCTGTCCCAGGAGCTTCCTGAGCTTCGGACGTTCGTGACCCTTTCCCCATTGCCGGGTTTCGCGAGATGGCTGACCGTGACCGGAATTGATGCCCAGGTAGCGGATGGCCCTCTGCTTTGCGCTTATGCCGCCCACTACCTTGTTCATTCGAAAGACCGTGGCGGAATGCCGATCGACCCCGTGGCGCGGTTCCACCTCGGCAACGGGGCTATCGTGCATCAGGTCCATGCCGGTGCCGACACGTCAGCAAAGGGCAAAGCGCAGTCGGAAGGCCTGATGGTCAATTACCTCTATGACCTTGGCCGTGTGGCGCAGCACCACGAGCTTTTCGCCACGAAAGGCGAGATCGCCCAGTCGCCGCAAATTCGGGCGTTATGTGCCGTGGCGGAAAAGGCACTTCTGCCAGGGAAGAAAACATGACCAACCCGCTCTACGATCAGCTTTTCGGAAGGCATATCGGCAAGGGCAATCCATTCCTGCGCTTGGCCGATGGCTCGGTCGTGACCTACGCGGCCTTTCTTGCCCGTGCCGCACAGATGGCGCATGTACTGATGCAAGGCGGCCTGCAGCCCGGCGACCGGCTTGCCGTCCAGGTGCAGAAATCACCCGAGGCGCTGGCCCTTTATGCTGCCTGCGTGCAGGCGGGCGTTGTGTTCCTGCCCCTGAACACCGCCTACATGACCGACGAACTCAGCTATTTCATCGATGACAGCGGCGCGCGGATGATCGTCTGCGATGCAAAAGTCGCAGGCGCCTTGACGCCCATCGCCACGCGGGCAGGATCAAGACTCGAGACGCTGAACGCGGACGGGTCTGGCACCTTGAAGGACAGCGCGCGAGCGATGCCCGAGAGCTTCCAGTCCATAGCGCGCGCGACCGATGACCTGGCGGCGTTGCTTTATACCTCTGGAACGACCGGGCGCTCAAAAGGGGCAATGCTGAGCCAGGGAAACCTTTTGACGAATGCCGCGACACTCGCGAAGCAGTGGCGGTTCACAGCGGAAGATGTCCTGCTGCACGCCCTTCCGATCTTTCACACCCACGGTCTGTTCGTGGCGACCAATGTCACGCTTGTGGCAGGGGCCTCGATGATCCTCCTGCCCCAGTTCAATGTCGACCAGCTTGTCGAGCTGATGCCGCAGTCAACCGTCCTGATGGGGGTACCTACCTTCTACACGCGGCTGCTTGATCACCCACGTTTCGACCGCAAACTTGCGTCCGGAATGCGCTTGTTCGTGTCCGGCTCAGCCCCGCTGCTGGCCGATACACATGTCCAGTTTGAAGATCGCACCGGCCACCGCATCCTTGAACGCTATGGCATGACCGAGACCAACATGAACACCGCGAACCCTTACGCGGGGAACCGCCGTGCAGGAACCGTCGGCCTACCTTTGCCGGGGGTGGAGGTGAAGGTCACTGACCCCGACACGAGCGCTACCCTGCCCCGGGGCGCGATTGGCCAGATCGAGGTGCGCGGGCCTAACATCTTCAAGGGTTACTGGCAGATGCCCGAAAAGACGGCCGCGGAACTGCGGGCCGATGGGTTCTTCATTACCGGCGATCTAGGGAAGATCGACGAAGACGGTTATCTGCACATCCTTGGCCGCAACAAGGACCTGATCATTTCCGGCGGCTACAACATCTACCCCAAGGAAATCGAACTGGTGCTAGATGCCCAGCCCGGTGTGCTGGAAAGCGCGGTC
>CALFSV010000285.1 GCA_937916485.1 uncultured Paracoccaceae bacterium
TCCGCCATCACTTTTCTTTATGTCGTTGTAAATAAAGTGGAAAGTTGCCTTGCGCCAAGTCCCTTCGCGCATGTTTTCCCCCATTTGATTTGGGAAGAAACCAGAGCGTGACGGAATTAGATTGGCAAATCACCTGTGCAAATCGGTTCGAAACGGATGCAGGAGCACGGGCATGAAACGCCCGACGACCCTGCTCGCGACGATCCGGTCGCCAAACAGAGGAGTGCATCGTCATGTCCAATGATCGTTTGATTAAAGGGGTGAGAGCCGAGATCGCCTCTCATCGGCTGACGATGAACCAGCTCAAAGCAGATGCATCTGGTGGCTTGCTTGATGACGGTACCGAAGTGGCGGTTTCTCAAGTTTTAGTCGGATGCCGCCACATTCTTGATCGCGCTATGAATGTGGTTTGGGCTTCGTACAACACCAATAAGCCCACCAAGCAAAAAGCTGATGTCTACTTTCCGTGCCGCGATACTGCCGAGAAATTTACTGATCATCTGTCGCGGGCGGAGCGTGGCAACCTGCAGAAGGACAATCCAGACCTCTTCGAGGTGATCCAGTCGTGTCAACCGTTCTCAAACACCGTGGAGAGTTGGCTTGTGGACCTCTTTACACTGACGCAGGACAAGCATGAGGCCTACGTCGAGATTGCTGGCTCGGCGTCAAGGGATCTTCGAATTGGCGGAGGGCAGATGGGCACGATTAAGAAAATTGTGATTATGCCTGACGGTAGCGTACACGCAGATGCCGAAATGATTGACGCAAAAACAGGTAGGTCTGAGCCGCTGAAATTCGACTTCATTGTGCGCTTTAACCAAGTGCTGCGAAAGACAGGACAAGATCCTGTTGGTTACTGCGGTCAGTGCATCAATCGCGTCGAATACGTTTTCGATAGGATCATGAAAGCCGTATCGCTGTAGCTGGCAGTCCGCGGCGACCTAGATGGAGCGCGAGACCTGATCGTGGAACATGCCCAGCTTGCGGGCGGCTACGCATGTGCCGCCAGTTGATCTGGGACCAGACCCGGGTGGCTTTAGGTGCCCAACTTGGGCACCTTTTCGTTCTTAGACGATCCTGCCCCACTCGGCGACCAAGTCCGCGCACTCGATCTGGCTGATCTCCCGGCGGTGCAGGCGGCGAGGGCTTTTCTTTGTCCTCCCCTCCGCGATGACTTTAACGCAGGTGTCGTGAAGCATCGCGTTCCACCGAAAGAATTTGCAAGGTCGTGGACACCTATGGAAACACGGGCCGCCCCCCAACCAAGCTCTTTCCATGGAAAACCAATATGTTAATGCCGCTTTCTTGATCATCTTTCTGATCGCAACCGTGATCGCCATCCACGCGTTGTACGTGCTGCTGTTCCGACCGGGCCGGCGGAAAGCGGCCGCCCTACTGTTGCTCGGCTCCACCATTGGGCCGATCGCATTGTTGACCGTCTTTCTAGCGGTAACCATCGAGGTCCCAGAGATGACACCGGAAGGACGTGGAGTGATCGAGGCCAAGCGTGAGCGCCGGGAGCAGGAAGCAGTCGACCGGATCGAAGCCAAGTGGCTGGCCGAGGAAAGAGCAGCGGCCGCCGAGGAAGCCGCCTGCCTTGGGGACACGCAGTGCTGGCGCGATCGCCAAAACCTCGCTGCCGCCTTTGCCTGCGAGGATCGGGTCTAGCGGATGGCGAGGTATTCGGCTGAGTGGACCGACGGCGTCTGGCAGTTGAAGTTTCCAAGGTTCTGGTGGTCACAGTTTGGCGATGCGATCCGGTTCCAAACCGGCTTTGGCGCGTGGGGTAGCATGATCTACGAGTGCACATACGATCCGGCCATGGAGACCGTCGTCAACGTCACCGTGCGCGATGGCCGTCTGCCCTGATGGGCGAGTGTGTCGCGGACGCCGTGGCCCTTTTTCACCTTTTGCGACCGCGATCTGGTCACCGTCTTTGCCGAGGTGACCGATGCCATCCAATGCTACAGCCTACGCCCCGGCAAGGACGATGACGTCGCCTAGGAGACCGAGAAAAAACCGTTTCTTGTGGTCGTGGCCAAGGCCCTTGGCCTCACGAAACTGCGCAACGTCCCGACCGGTGGCGATGCCTATGAGACCGCCCGCGAACAAGGGGATGACGCCAACAACCTGTTGTGCCTCGAGCCCGGCGTCGTCGTTGGATACGAGCGCAACATCTACTCCAACACCCTCCTGCACAAGCCGGGTGTTGAGGTTATCACGATCCAATGCAGAGGTGCTGGCAAAGTTCTCTGGCGTGCCGGTGTTCCATGGGTTGACGGATGATTTCCATCCCACACAGATCCCGGCCGACCTGATGACCATGCGCGAGTTCACCCACAAACACCTGTCCAACATCGCCTTTTGCTTTTTGGGGGATGCCGGCAACAATATGGGCTCAAGCCTGATGGTGGCCGCCGCCCTGATTGGCATAGACATTCGCCTGTGCGGCCCACAAAGCTGCTGGCCCGACACTGACCTCGTCACACAGTGCCGGACGATCGCAGAGGCTACCGGAGCCCGGATCACCCTCACCGAGAAGCATGCCGAAGGGCTTGAAGGTGCGGATTTTGTCTACACCGACGTCTGGGTGTCCATGGGCGAACCTGATGAGGTCTGGGACGAGTGGATTGCACTTTTGTCGCCGTACTGCGTGACAAAAGAGGTGACGGAAAAGACCAAGACCCCTTGCGTCAAGTCCCTCCATTGTCTGCCCGCCTTTCACAACCGCGACATCGAGGTGGGTGAGGCAACCTTTCAGAAGTCTGGCATCGACTGCATGGAAGTGACGGAAGAGGTGTTCGAAAGCGCGGCCTCGGTCGTCTTTGGTCAGGCCGAGAACCGGATGCACACGATCAAGGCGGTTCTTGTCGCCACGATGGGGTCCTGAGCAAGTCGAAATCCCGACAAGGCGTCAGCATTCTCATAGAGACGTCTGGTTTCACCGGCGCAGACCAATCTGTGTCAGCATGGCTTGATGACGGCGGTGCCATAGTCTGACTTTCCACCTGATATCGGTGGACATGTACCTGCCCAAGTGGGCCAGAGACACGCGGGACCTGTTGTTCCCAAATCCCCCAAACCTGCGTGCTTCTCGTTTTGCGGAACCACGGCTCAGTTGCCCAAAACATTTGAGGGATTCATCTTGAGAATCCAGCGTGGTGGCTGGGATGCAGGCGGCAGCAATATCATTGCTGGTGGAGTTGGGGGTGCGATCATTAACGGTGATTTCAATAATGGCCAGCCAACAACGGTGACGGGCGACTTTATCCTTCAATAAAACGCAAGGTTGCGTCGGGGCGGCTATTCCAACCTCAAGACTTGTACGTCTGGACGAAGGCCTGCTTCAGCTTGCTGATCACGATTGAGGGTGCCCCAATGAAGGGGCACCTTTACGCGGCTCTGTTGAAGCCATCAGAAGTGGGCATCCACGCCATAAACAGAGCCGTCGAGAGAGGCACGTTGTTCCCAACCGACCATTGCCACTTGGACAAGGTCAATCTGAAGAACCGACAGCGGGAAACGCCGACCTATTTGTCCAGCTCTTTAGCGGCCGTTTCGACAGCCTGACCAAGCCGGTCGATGAGCATTTCGATTTCATCTTCTGAGATTATCAAGGGAGGACAGATGGCGATCGTGTCTCCGATCGCACGGACGATGAGCCCCCTTTCTTCGGCCAGGGCCGCGACCCGGGCACCGAACCCAACGGATGGCTCAAAGAACCGACGTGGTTCTCTGCTCGAGACAAGTTGAACCCCGGCGAGCAGGCCGACACCGCGGACGTCGCCCACATTCGGGTGATTGCCCAGACGTGCCATCAGGCCATCCAGCAAGGTCGCCTCAAGCGCGGCGGACCGTGCAGGAATATCGAGGTCTTCGTAGATGGCGATGGCCTCCCGCGCGACTGCGGCCGACACCGGGTGCCCGGAATAGGTCATGGTCAGTCCAAAGATGCCAAGGCGATCTGAATATTCCACCATGGCATCGAAAATCCGTGCATTGATCAAGAGCGCGGACATCGGGATATACGCGCTGGTCAGGCCCTTGGCGCAGACGATCAGATCGGGGCGCAACTTCATTGTCGTTGTCCCGAACATATTGCCGGTTCGGCCAAAGGCGGTCACGACCTCGTCTGCAACCAGCAAGATATCATACTTATTCAAAAGGGCTTGGAGCCCGTCAAAGTACCCATCCGGAGGGACAATCACACCGCCTGCGGCCATCACCGGCTCAGTAAAAAATGCAGCGATGGTGTCGGGTCCCTCCGACAGGATGCGCGCCTCCAGTTCCGCCAAAAGGCGGGCTACGAATTGCGCTTCGGTCTCTCCTTCTTGGGCGTCCTCAAAGAAGTGCGGCTTGCGGACATGAAGGAAGCCCTCAAGCGGCAGATTGAAGCCCTTATGTGCATACGCCACCCCGGACAGCGACGCCGAAGCAATGGTGTTCCCGTGATAGGCTTTTTCATGCGAGAGGAACTTGCGCTTTTCGGGTTTTCCCACAGCATTCCAGTAGTACCAGCAAAGCCGTGCAGCACAGTCGCTTGCTTCTGATCCGGAATTCGCAAACCAGACGTGCGACATCGGAACCGGTGCGATCTCGAGCAACTTTTCAGCCAGTTCGATTACGGCAGGATGCGCTTTGTGGTTGGTCAGGTGGTAGTAGGCGAGCTTGCTCATTTGCGCTGCGCAGGCATCGACAAGCCGTTGCTGACCATACCCCAAGGATATGCACCAAAGACCGGACATGCCTTCAAGATAGGTTTTGCCATCCCCATCAGTCACCCAGACGCCTTGTCCGCTCTCGATGATTTTGGGCCCGACTTCGAGATGGAGAGACAGATTTGTCAGCCCGTGCACCAAGGCTCGCCGATCACGAGCCTCAAGAGAGTTTGGGGCCTGATGGCTCGGCGACGTCATATCTGTTGTTCCTCAATAAAAATGGTCAGGCCTGCCCAGAGGGGGCCGCGACGGGCAAAACGGCTCTGGCCACCGACTTGCCAAGCATCGACATTCTATGACGTTGTTATGCCTGATGAAAGGTACCGAGGAACAGCCAGCATCTCCGTCCTGGCGGAAGGTAGCGCGAAGTCGTCTGGGAACACCGCAAGACAGACCCATGCCACAACCACTTCCGAAAGTTGCGGACCTGCTACGAAATGAGCGGCAGATTTATTGTCCGGCAAAAGGCCAGGGTGCATTTGCCGGACGGCGTTAGAGTGGGTAGCTTGTCGATTGTTCGCGTTTGATGTCAAAAATCTGCCCCTGTTCCAGGTGCGGCAGAAGCCGTCGGAACGCTGGTAGGAACTTGTTGAACTGTGGCACAACCCCCAATGCCGCCAGTCCAATGCAATACTTCGAGCAAGAGCCTACGGGATGGCACCCCGCACCGCGCAGGATGTTATCCGCGATGCCACGCCCAAATGAACGGACAGCCACGATCGAACGCCCGAGAGGTAATTTGCAGGGCGGAACGGGGATTGGCGGGCTCTCTGCCGGATTCAGTGGGCGTCGCCGGTGTCGGCCTTCACGTCCTTGCCTGCCTTGCATCTAGCTGGCGCTGGTGATCCGCTATCGTTGACCGGGTAGAGTGAACCCACTACTGCGACGAAAAGAGAATTCATTCCACCTGAGGAGCTTCTCATGCCACTGCCTTCCCGGATGAGCGGCATCATCATGACGGGGCATGGTGGTCCCGAAATGCTCAAGTGGCGGGACGATCTGCCTGTCCCCGAGCCGGGCAAGCGGGATGTTTTGGTCAG
This sequence comes from uncultured Paracoccaceae bacterium, assembly GCA_937916485.1. Next base: position 5,759 of record CALFSV010000285.1, read on the forward strand.
GGTAAGTGCAGCCGGCGTGAACAACACCGACATCAATACCCGGATAGGCTGGTATTCAAAGAACGATGCCAATGCCCAAGATACCGGCTGGTTGGGAGAGCCGATGTCTTTGCCTCGGATACAGGGGGCTGACGTCTGCGGGCATATCGTAGCCGTTGGCGATCAGATCGATCCCGCGCGAATTGGGGAACGGGTCCTTATTGAGCCGTGTCTTCGTGAAGTGGATGGGACCACCCTAGAGACGCCTTGGTATTTCGGATCGGAGTGTGATGGTGGATTTGCCGAATTTGTCCGTGTTGCCGCGCGCCATGCTTACAAGATCAAAAGCGATCTGAGCGATATTGAACTGGCCTCGTTCCCTTGTTCATATTCCACCGCCGAGAACATGCTGACGCGCGCTGCGGTAGCAGCGGGTGAAACCGTGTTGGTGACCGGCGCGTCCGGCGGTGTCGGATCAGCGGCCGTGCAACTCGCGTCCGCCCGGGGGGCGAGGGTTATTGCAGTCACAAGCGCCTCAAAGGCTGACAAGATCAAGGCGCTTGGCGCTGAAAGTACACTTCTCCGGGACGACGACTACCTATCGGCTCTTGGCGAACGTCAGGTGGACGTCGTCGTTGATCTTGTCGCTGGCCCAAAGTGGCCCTCATTGTTGGACGTCTTGCGCCCTGGGGGGCGTTATGCGGTTTCTGGCGCTATCGCAGGGCCGATCGTCTCGTTGGACGTGCGCACGCTTTACCTCAAGGACCTAAGCTTTTTTGGCTGCACGGTGTTGGAGCCCGAGGTTTTTGGTGTTCTGGTCCGGCGGATCGAACGCGGCGACATCAAGCCGCTTGTCGCAGAAGCCTATCCACTTCGTGAGATCGGCGCCGCGCAGAGGGCCTTCGGTGAAAAAAGCTATATCGGAAAGATCGTTCTTACTGTGAACTGACACCTGGCCTGGTACGGGCATTTCCGGGCAATGGAGCGTTCGTTGGCAGCTTCGGACGGCGACATCTGGGGCACTGGGCACAGCCTGGCTGGCGCTGTGTCCCCCCAAGTCAGACCACAGGGCGACAGGGGCCCGGAAGATGCGTCCTTGCCGGGCACCGTCCAGCACCTTTAGACTCGCCTCTATGTTACGTAGTCTTGCACCGCTGACGGCGCTGTTCCTGGGATCTGCCTTTTTGCTTCTGGCAGGTGGCCTGAACGGCTTGATCCTCCCACTAAGGGGGCAGTTGGAAGGCTTCTCGGCGGCCTCTCTTGGCTTGCTCGGAACAGGATGGGCCATCGGTTATGTGGCCGGATGCCTTCGAACACCGGCTCTCGTGGCAAAGGTAGGCCATATCAGGGCGTTTGGCGTGATGTGCGCCTTGGCCGCGATCACAGTCCTGCTCTCTCTGATCTTCCTGACGCCCTACGTCTGGATTCCATTGCGGGCTGTGTCCGGTTTCTGCTTTGCCGGGGCAGCCATGATTGTTGAGAGCTGGCTGAACGAGCGTACGGAAAAATCTTCCCGTGGACGCGTCTTTGGCATCTACACAATGGTCAATCTTGCCGCTACCACGCTGGGACAGATGATCCTCACGGCGGGGGATGCGCGTGGGTTCCTGTTCTTTGTTCTGGCGGCCATATTTTACTGCATGGCACTTTTGCCCACGGCGCTGTCCGCGACAACAACGCCCACCGCTCTGGTCAGTGTTTCGCTGGACTTGCCGGCGCTTTGGCGAAACTCTCCAATTGCCGTCTTTGCGGTGTTGATGGTTGGGGTGTCCAATTCGACATTCGGAACGCTCGCGGCGGTCTATGGGGCGCGGGTTGGTCTGACGACAAGCGAGATTGCCCTGTTTGCCAGCATTCCAATCCTCGCCGGAGCGGCCGCACAGCTGCCCATTGGCATCCTTTCGGACCGACATGACCGACGGCTTGTTCTGATTGGCACGGCGGCCCTCGCTCTCTTGGCGGATGCGGTGTTTGTCCTAAGTGGCATCACCTCGCCAACATTCTTGCTCGTAAATGTCGCGGTCTTTGGAACGGCAGTCTTTGCAATGTATCCGGTGATCGTGGCGCATGCGAATGACCATGCCGAACCCGGAACGTTCATTCAGGTAAGCGGTGGCCTGCTCTTGGTATACGGTGTGGGGTCGATCATTGGGCCGACGGCTGCGGGCTTTGCCATTATGACTCTAGGACCCGAAAGCCTCTTCATGACGACCGGTGCCGCGCATATCCTCTTGTTGACGTTCGCGCTCATCCGGCTCCGGGCCCGTGCTGCTGTCCCCAATCAGGACAAGGGGTCGTTCCAGATGTCCCCGGTTACACGTGCCAGCACCCCTGAGACCGCGGTCCTTGCGACAGGCTACGAGGATGAGACGGTTTCCTCGCTCGACTAGGGTGTCCCAGTGGCCAGCCCGTTCCGCCTTTGGGAAGTCATGAACACGAAGCATGGTGATGAAGGACAGCAAGGCGGTATTCTCTGATCGAAAGTATGGGCCTTGGGTGCATTCGTTGGGCTACTGTCGCCACAGCATGCGATATCCCGAACGTTAACGGAACGTCCACGCTTGAACTGCAGTGGTTACGTTGTCCCAACAGTGCCAGTGCCAGTGCCAGTGCCAAAAAGTATTCAAAGTTGAGGAGTTCTTTTCAAAGTGCGAATATGGCGTTGAAGCAAAGGGCGAACTGGGCCATTCGGCCCAAACGCCGCAGCTACCAAGGCAGCGACTAGCACGTATCGGATAGACACTTCGCCATGTGGAAATTTGTCGGCATGAAGAGCCCCGCGGTTTTGGGTTGGCCGTGACAACACAAACAGCTGGTAAGCGCCGCTATATCGATGAGATTGACGCCCTGCGTGCTTTGGCCGTCCTGCTGGTCGTCCTGTTTCACGCTTATCCAGACTCTGTCCCCGGTGGATTCATCGGGGTGGACGTCTTTTTCGTCATCTCGGGTTTTGTGATCGCGCGCGCCTATCTGCCCGACCTTCTTGCAAGGCGCATAACGTTGGGGGCGTTCTGGGCGGCACGGTTTCGGCGGCTTTCGCCCGCACTCTTGCTGATGCTGGCTGTGGTGACGGTTGCAGCACTATGGATCATTCATCCCGACAAGCTGATTAAATACAGCGAGACCCTTCTGGCACAGCCTTTCTACCTGCAAAACTTTGTCTTCTGGGAAGAGGGCGATTATTTTGCCGACGCCCTGACGCGCCCGCTGCTGCACACTTGGAGCCTGGCGGTCGAAGAACAGTTCTACCTGTTCATCGGGCTGGCAGTGCTGGTCTTTCGTTTTGCACCAAGGCTGTTTTTGCCGGTTCTTGCCCTTGTTTCGATGGCCTCGCTGATCGCCGCCATCTACATCGCCCCTCAATCGCCCAAGACCGTGTTCTACATGCTGCCAACCCGGCTTTGGCAATTGTCGCTTGGCATCTTTGCTGCCTATGCCGCGCAGTCGATCGGGCGGCGCGGGGCAGGACTAAATCACGCAATCGTCGCCATCTGCTTTGGCGTCATCGCCGTCAATGGCTTTGCCTTCAGCGAAGCAAGCCCCTTTCCGGGCCCCCACGCCTTTCTCACCTGTGGAGCGACGGCGGTCGCATTGATTGCCCTTGATGCCCAGACCCGATCCTTCAGCCCGCTGATGTTCGCGCCTTTGCGCTACGTCGGGCGAATTTCCTACGGCTTTTATCTTTGGCATTGGCCGCCAATCTCTCTTTGGTTTCTGGCAACACAATCAAAACCCACGCCCCTCGTTGCGACACTTCTAATGGTCCTTGCGTTTGGCATGGCCGCGACAAGCTATCATTTGGTCGAACGGCCAATCAGAGAGAGGCGGGCCTTGCCTACAATCGTGGCCCTTCGTCGGTTCGTGCTAGGGGGGATGGCAATGGTCGTATTGGTATCCGTCACGATCGTCGGGACAAACGGCGCACTTCCTCTGTACCCTAAAGAGATGCGCCCCTTCTTTCTTGCCGCCAAGGAGAGAGGGCCGTTTCGATGCCCCATCAGCTTTCGCCTGCGCGACCCTGAGGCCGAGTTGTGCCCACTCACAGAAGATCGTGGAGAATTGGGCATTCTGGTCCTTGGGGACTCTCACGCTGATATGCTGGACGAGATGCTTGCAGATATTGCGGACACATTGGACCAGCCAATCTTCCTGACAGTGCGAAACTGCGACTATGGGTACTTTGGTCAATCCTCTTTTTGCAGCGACCAGATCCTGACAGAGGTGATCGAAACAGCGAAACGCAGCGGCATTTCCACGGTCCTCGCAATCTCGCTATGGCCCGAGGACCTGAGTTACGACGCCCTCGTGGAGGAGACAGCATTGCTGGTTGATGCGGACTTGCGCCTTGTGATCATGGAATCCGTGCCGTCGGACCCCAGTCTGAACCCCATCAGACGGGCAAGGACAGCCCTTGAAACCGGGACGGCGCCGTCGCTCGTCGGCCTTCCAGTCGAAGTCTATCAAGAGCAGACCCTGTCCCAGCGCGCCGCATTCGCAGCCCTGGCAGAACGGTTTCCGGACCACGTGATGGTCCTTAGCCCACAGCCATATTTTTGCGACGACGACGCTTGTCGTTTTCACACCGATGGTCTGCCAAACTATCGTGACAGGAGCCATCTGACGAGGGCAGGCCGCGAAAACCTAAGGCCGATGTTCCGCGATTTGTTTGAACATCTCCGCGATGGACCTTGAGGGCAGCACCATCTGCCCGTGCGTGCTATTGAGGTTTTGAGATTCGATGGTTGTGCCCGGCGCTGGGCCTTGGGGCATATGTCGCCCTTCTTTGCGCCGGCGTCGTGATTCCGGCTCCGCAAGGAGTTGCCATCTTGAGCAACCCATTCGGGCCGATGGACGCAAAGATAACCCATCTGGACCCATTCCGACTGGGAACGCAGTCCCTCGAGCCTTGCCAACTTCAAGATCATCAACGCAGCGGCGATTCCGGATTGGCGCAGCACAAGCGACAGCTTTACGGTCCAAGCTGAAACTGGGGCAAGTTTGTCTGAGGTCACCTAAATCCTTGTTTCAGGGCGGGGATTGGACATAACACAATGTATGCCACTCCGTTTTACCTTCAGACAGTTGGAATACATGGTTGCCGTCGGCGACGCTGGGACCATTGCGCTGGCCTCGCAACGGATCAACGTGTCCTCCCCGTCGATCTCTGCCGCGATCAGCCAGCTTGAGCGGGAATTCGGTATTCAGCTTTTCGTCCGCCATCACGCGCAAGGGCTGACGCTGACGCCGGGTGGGCAACGCATCTTCAATGAAGCCAAGCGCATTCTGGACAGTGCAGCCGCGCTGAACGAGATGGCGGGCGTCATCTCCAACAAGGCGCGGGGGCCCATCTCGATCGGGGCCTTGAACACTGTCGCGCCGCTGCTGAGCGCAGCAATTCGCCGGTCGTTTGAGACCGCATACCCTGACGCCAACGTTTCGCTGCGCGAAGGCCATCAGGTCGATCTGTTGCGGATGCTGGGGCGGGCCGAAATCGACGTGGCGATCACCTATGATCTGGAAATCCCCAAGGACATCTCGTTCGAACCGCTGATCACTTTGCCGCCCTATGTCATGCTCGCCCATGATCACCCTCTGGCCGAGAATGACGCCGTGACGCTTGAGGACCTTGAGTCTGAGCCGATGGTTCTTTTGGATATGCCGCTAAGTCGCGACTACTTTTTGTCGATGTTCCAGATCGAAGGGCGTCGACCGACAATCGCTGAACGCACCTCGGACCTATCGGTCGCACGTAGCCTTGTCGCCAACGGCTTTGGATTTGGCCTGATCAACATGCCGACCAAGACCGCCCTTGCCCCGGATGGTGAACGGCTGGCCTTTCTGCCCCTGTCGGGGGAGCACCGCCCAATGGTTCTGGGACTGGCCACCAAAAGGTCCGAACATCGGTCGCGCATCGTCAGCGCCTTTTGCGACCACCTTCAGAGCAGCGCCCAAAAAGGCGACCTCCCGGGCCTTGCCAAACGGGCTTAGATGCCTGTCCGTAGACGGTCCAGCAAGGCGTCCAGCATGGTGTCGCATTGGGCAAGCTGGTCAAGGCTGATAAATTCGTCAGGCTTGTGGCCCTGTGCCATGGAGCCGGGGCCGCAAATCACGGTTGGAACGCCCAGTCGCTGATCAAAAAGACCGCCTTCGGTGCCAAAGGCGACCTTGTTCGTCCCGTTCGCCCCAGTCAGGGATTTTACAAAGCTTACGACCTCTGCATCCCGGGCCGTGTCCAATGGGGGGTAGGTATTGGTCACCTCGATCTTTATCGCGGCCTCGGGAAAGTCGGGCTGGATAGGGGCGAGGATTTCCTCTGCCGCCAAGGCAAGCTCTTGCAGCAGGGCCTCAGGATCGTCCTGCGCCAGATTCCGGATTTCAAACGCAAAGGTGCAGTGATTGGGTACGATGTTCAGCGCCACGCCGCCGTTGATGCGCCCGACGTGCAAGGTTGTATAGGGCACGTCGTAGTCCGGGTCCTTAGGGTAGGACGCCACGATCCGGGCCTGAATGGTGCGGATTGCGCCGATCATGTCCGCAGCCAGATGGATCGCGTTCAATGCCATGGGGGCCAGGGCAGAATGCCCTTCCCGCCCGGTAAAGGTCGCCTTCAGGCCGGTCTTGCCCTTGTGCCCGGTGGCAACCGCCATCAGCGTCGGCTCACCTACGATGCAGAACCGTGGGCGAAACGGGGCGGCGGCCAGCATGTCGATCATCGACCGGACCCCGACACAACCGATCTCTTCGTCATAGGACAAAGCGATGTGCAAAGGGGTTGCAAGTTCGGTCTTGCCGGCCTGTGACGCGGTCCGCAGGACGCTGGCGACAAAGCCTTTCATGTCGGCGGTGCCCCGCCCGAAAAGTTTACCGTCGGCCTTTGTCATGGCAAAGGGTAGCACGGTCCAGGCCTGACCTTCGACCGGGACCACGTCCGTATGGCCCGACAAAAGGACGCCTGGGCGGTCTTGCGGCCCAATCGTTGCGTAAAGGTTCGCCTTGCCGCCAGTCGCGTCCGGGATAACCTCGACGACCGCGCCGCAGCTGTTCAAATGTTCGGCGCAATAGTCGATCAGGGCGCGGTTGGGATCGGCACTGACGGTCGGAAAGGCGATCAGGTCACTTAGAATATCTGCCGTCTGCATCTGTCCCCCTGTCAGATTTCCAAAACGCCTAACATATGCGCAACCGCTGCATCTTCGTGCTTACGGATGTTATGCTTAGTATCGGCCTAAGCAGAGCTTCCGAACAGGGTGCTTTCGCTTATCATTCAAAATTGCTGAACTTGGCTCGATCATCTGCCTTGAGCGCAGTGCCAGTCAAATTGGAATACCTTTGATGAGTCGCGACAGCCGCTACGATATCCTGTTTGAGCCGATGGCAATTGGACCTGTCATCGCCAAGAACCGGTTCTATCAGGTGCCCCATTGCAATGGGGGCGGCTACCGGGATCCTTCGGCCGCGGCAGAAATGCGGGGTATCAAGGCCGAAGGCGGCTGGGGCGTCATCTTTACCGAGCAGTGCGAGATGCATCACACCTCGGAAATCACGCCCTTTATCGAGTTGCGCCTTTGGGACGACCGGGACATCCCGATGATCGCCAAGATGGCCGATCGGATGAAGGAGCACGGCGCGCTTGCCGGTATTCAGCTGGCCTATTCCGGCATCAACGGGCCAAACCTTTACACCAAAGAGGTCCCGCTTGCCCCGTCGGCTATGCCGATCCGCACCTTTACCAATGATCCGGTTCAGGCAAGGGCATTGGACAAACAGGACATCAAGGATCTGCGCCGCTGGTTCGTCAACGCGGCCAAGCGGTCGCGCGTCGCGGGGTTTGACCTGATTTGCCTTTACGGTGCCCATGGCTTTGGCATTTTTCAGCACTTTCTGTCGACGGCGACGAACCACCGCACCGATGAATATGGTGGGTCACTGGAAAACCGTGCGCGGTTCGTGCGCGAAGTGGTCGAGGATGTCCGCAACGCAGTGGGCGACACGATGGGGCTGACCCTCAGGCTGTCGCTGGATGAAATGCTGGGTGATCTAGGTTTTGCCAACTCAGAGGTCCGCGACTTTGTCGAGATGCACAAGGACCTGCCCGACCTTTGGGACCTTGCCCATGGATCGTGGGAGGATTGCTCCGGCCCGTCACGGTTCAAGGAAGAGGCGGCACAGTTTGAACTGGTAACCGGGATCAAGGCCCTTACCTCGAAGCCGGTCGTTGGGGTCGGCCGCTTTACCAGTCCGGACGTGATGGTCAAACAGATCACGTCTGGCACACTGGATTTCATCGGCTGCGCCCGGCCTTCAATCGCCGATCCGTTCCTGCCCCGAAAGGTCGAGGAAGGCCGGATAGAGGACATCCGCGAGTGTATCGGCTGCAACATCTGCATCACCGGCGACATGACCATGTCGATCAGCCGCTGCACCCAAAACCCCACATTCATGGAAGAATGGCGCAAGGGCTGGCATCCCGAACGGATCAGCTCCAAGGGCGCTTCGTCCAACGTCCTGATCGTGGGGGCAGGGCCGGCGGGGCTGGAAGCTGCCCGGGCCTGTGCAGAGCGAGGCTACGACGTGGCCTTGGCCGAGGCCGGTGATGCGCTTGGCGGTCGGGTTGCGCGCGAGCGGCTGTTGCCGGGGCTGTCGGCCTGGGGCCGGGTCGTCGACTATCGGGACTATCAACTGTCGCAAAAGCCGAATGTCGAAACCTATTTTGCGTCCCGCCTCAGCGCAGATCAGATCCTTGAGTTTGGGTTTGAGAATGTCTGTATCGCAACTGGATCGCATTGGCGGGCGGATGGTGTGTCGCGTCAGCATGTCGTGCCAATGTCCATTGATCCGGCTATGCCGGTCTTTACCCCCGACGATCTGATGGCTGGCAGGATGCCAAGCGGGGCTGTCACCATCTACGATGATGATCACTATTACATGGGCGGGGTTCTGGCCGAGTTGTTGGTGCAGAAGGGCTGTCAGGTGACCATCGTGACGCCATGCGCCTATGTCTCGGACTGGACGAACAACACGCTTGAACAGGCAACGATCCACAGGCGCCTTGTTGAAATGGGTGTAGACATTCAATTGAACCGCGGCGTCGTGGCCATCGGCAAAGGCACGGTGACCACCAATTGCACCTACACCGACCGGACCTGCGAACAGCCGACAGACGCCGTTGTCATCGTCGCCTCGCGGCTTGCCGACGATGCTGTTTATACGGCCCTGAAATCCCGTCAGTCAGAATGGGCGGATGCGGGCATCAGATCGGTCAAGCTGATCGGTGATGCCAATGCCCCCGGCCCCATCGCCTGGGCAACCTATGCGGGGCATCGCTACGCCCGAGAACTTGACGAGGACCCGATCGGGGACGCGCTGCCGTTTCGGCGGGAAATCGCAGAACTGGCGGTGGATTGATGACCTCTGCCATTGCCCTCAACGGTGTCCGCAAGGACTTTGGCACCTTCACCGCTCTTAGCAATGTGTCCTTCGACATCAAGGACAATGAGTTCTTCACTCTGCTTGGCCCATCAGGCTGTGGCAAGACAACGCTTCTGCGCCTCATTGCGGGGTTTGAGGACACAACGGCTGGCACCATTCATCTGTATGGAGAAGAGATCGAGAACCTCCCGCCTAACAAGCGGCCGGTCAATACGGTGTTTCAGAACTACGCCCTGTTTCCCCATATGAACGTGGCCGAGAATATCGGCTTTGCACTCAAGATGCTGGGCTGGACCAAGACCGACATAACCCTTCGCGTGGCCGAGATGGTCGAGATGGTGCAACTTGGACAGTTTGTGCACCGCAAGCCAAGCCAGCTGTCCGGTGGCCAGCAGCAGCGCGTGGCCCTCGCCCGCGCCATGGCCCCAAAGCCCAAGGTCCTGTTGCTGGACGAACCGCTCTCGGCGCTTGACCTCAAACTGCGGCAGGAAATGCGGACCGAGTTGAAGCGCCTTCAGCGCGAAACCGGCATCACCTTCATCTTTGTGACTCACGATCAGGAAGAGGCCCTGTCGATGTCGGACCGGATTGCGGTCATGTCGTCAGGTGCCGTGCAGCAGATCGGTAGCCCCAACCAGATTTACGAAAACCCGGCCAACCGTTTTGTCGCGGATTTCATTGGTGAGACAAACCTGATCGCATCCCGCGTGGACACTGCCGATGGGATGAACGTCGTTTGCAGCCTTGCCGATGGAGAGGTTTTGACGGCGCTCGCCAACAGCCCGCTTGGGCCGGGCACAACCGGTGTCGTCTCAATCCGGCCAGAAAGCCTGACGGTGACCAAAACCGCACCCAAGGGAGAAAGCCTGCGCGGCACATTGGGCGATGCTGTCTATCTTGGCACGGACACCCAGTACACCGTCCAGCTTGCCAAGGAATTGACGCTCAAGGTGCGTATGCAGAACCAGTTCATCGCAAGCCAGGCTCTGGCCAAGGGGGACCCCGTCTTCGTCAGCATCGCTGACGGTGCCGCGCGGTTTCTGGTGGACTGATGGCCGCAGGAACCGGCAGCGGGCGCACGGTTTCGGCAACCTTCTCGCCGGTGCGGGGATGGCTGCTTCTACCAAGCTGGCTGGTGATCGGGATTTTTCTGCTCGTTCCGGTTCTGTTGATGCTGGTCTACTCGTTTCTGACCAAGGAATTCCGCGGCGGCGTGATCTGGGAGTTTTCGCTTGCGGCCTATGACCAGTTCGTCTTTGACCGGGGGCTGTTCGGGGATGACCCGCCCAAGATCGAATGGGCCTATATCACGATCTTCGTCCGTTCGATCCTGCAGGCCCTTGGGGCGACAGTGCTGTGCCTGCTGATCGGCTTTCCCACCGCCTATTTCATCGCAACCCGCCCGGCCAATACCCGCGCCATCTGGCTGTTTCTGGTGACCATTCCCTATTGGGTCAACCTGCTGATCCGCACGGTGTCGATGAAGTTCCTGATCCGCGACAACGGGCCTTTGAACGAGGCCTTGCTGGCCATCGGGGTCATCGACGCGCCCTTGCAGCTGATCAACACCAATTTCGCCGTGCAGCTGGGGCTGTTCTATTCCTACCTGCCCTTCATGGTCCTGCCGATCTATGCCTCGGTCGAGCGGTACAACTTTGCCCTGTCCGAGGCCGCCTCGGATCTCTACGCCCCCAAGTGGACAATCCTGCGAAGCATCCTTCTGCCAGTGGTCAAGCCGGGGATTATCGCAGGTTGCATCCTCGTCTTTGTCCCCTCTCTTGGGGCCTTTCTTGCGCCTGACCTTTTGGGCGGGGCCAAGACGTTCATGATCGGCTCCCTGATCGAAGAGCAATTCAAGGGCAACGCAGGGAACTGGCCGTTTGGGGCGGCCGCCTCGATGATCCTGCTGAGTATGGTTCTGGTGGTCTTGTTATTTTACGCGCGGGCCCAGTCGCGGGAGCAGACGTAATGAACCGACGCTTTGACATTAAGCATTATCAGGGGTTCCTTGCGATTACCTGCCTGTGCCTGTTCATCCTGTATGCCCCCCTGATCATCGTGATGATCTACAGCTTTAACGACAGCGCCTCGATCACCAATTGGGGTGGGTTCTCTTTGCGCTGGTATGCGGATGTCTTTACCGGGCCAGAGTCTGAAAAGTTCAAGCTGGCAGCATGGAATTCGTTGTCGATCGCCGTCATGGCCGCGACGGTCGCAACCACTGTCGCCACAGCCGCAGCGATCGGGATGATCCGGGGCGGACAGTTCCGCGGCAAGTCGGCTTCCTTTGCCCTCATTTCCCTCCCGATCATGGTGCCCGAGATCGTGACGGCGGTCGCCACGCTGATCTTTTTTTCGACCATCGGGTTCAAGCTGGGGACCCTGTCGATACTCGTCGCGCATATCGTGTTCTGTATTCCCTTTGCCTACCTGCCGATCTCGGCCCGGTTGCAGGGGATCGAGGCCAGCTATGAAGAGGCCGCACAGGACCTTTACGCCGACCGCTGGCGGACATTCCGCTATGTCCTGATGCCGATCATGTGGCCTGGAATTCTGTCAGGCTTTCTTCTGGCATTCATCATCTCGCTCGATGATTTCATCATCACCAATTTCATCAAAGGCGCAGGGATCGAAACCCTGCCGACCGCGATCTTTGGATCGGTGAAGCAGGGGATCAAGCCCAACATAATGGCCCTGTCCACTCTGCTGCTTCTGTTCTCGATCGCGCTTGTCACCTTGTCGTATTTCATCGGCAAGCGGGGGCAGGAACCGTACCCAACGGATTGACCCAAACCACGACCCAACAAGGAGAACATTATGAACATCAAGACACTTCTGGGCAGCACGGCTCTGGTTCTGGCGGCCAATGCGGCTGCGGCCGAAGGCAGCCTGTCGCTGTACCACTGGTTCGAATACATCCCTCAAGAGCTGATCGAAAAGTTCGAGGCCGAGTACGACGTCGACGTGACGATGGACACCTATGACAGCAACGAGGCGCTTCTTGCCTCGCTCAAGGCTGGAACGCTCGGGTCCTACGATCTCGCCGTACCGGGTGACTACATGGTCGAGATCATGGCGGGTGAGGGTCTCTTGGATGCCATCGCCGAGGGCGAATTGGCCAACAAGGGCAACATTCAGCCTGAATGGCTTGATGTGTCGTTCGACCCGGGCCGGATGTACTCGATCCCGTATCAGTGGGGGTCGACCAGCTTTTCGGTGAACCGTGATGTCTATGCGGGTGATATCAACTCAACCTCTATCCTGTTTGATCCACCGGCCGAACTGGCGGGCAAGATCAACATGCTCGACAGTCAGGGTGAAGTGATGGCGATGGCCTCCTTGCACCTGGGAATCCCGCAGTGTTCCACTGATCGCGACCAGCTGCAGGCACTGGATGCCCTGCTGCAAGGGGCGAGCGCCAACTGGGCCTCCTTTGGATCGGATATCGCCAAGGACGTTCTGGTGTCCGGCGATGCGGCGGCCGGGATGATCTATAATGGCTTTTCCGCCAAGGCACGGGCCGAGGGGGCCAATATCGAATACGCCTATCCCGATGAAGGATATGTTGTCTGGATGGACAACGTGGTCCTGTTGAAGGATGCGCCGAACCGGGCCAACGCCTTGCTGTTCATGGATTTCCTGCTCGAGCCTGAGAACATTGCCGCGGTGACCAACTATGCTCAATACGCTGCAGGCGTGACCGGGGTGGCAGAATTTCTTGACCCTGAACTGGCTGTGATGCCCGAGAACAATCCCCGTGAAGGGGCAGGTCCCGGCGCGTTCATTGCCGTCTGTGATCAGGCAACCCAAGAGGTCTATGACCAAATCTGGACGCGTCTGCGCAGCTGATGCGGATCGCTCTATATCAAACGTCATCGCCCGCCGGAGATATTTCGGCGGGCCTTGAAACCCTCGACACAGCATTGCGGGCCGCAGCTGCTGCAGGTGTCGGCATGCTTGTCCTGCCGGAACTTTTTCTGCCAGGCTACAATGCAGTGACCAAGGATCCCCCACCCGACTGGGATGGGGTCTATCCCGGATTGAAGGCCATGTGCCGGAGTCATGGCGTGGCCATGACCATTGGCTTGCCAGAGTACGATGGGCTAAATGTCTACAATTCGGCCTATGTCATTGGCGCTGACGGCGCAGACCTCGCCCGCTACCGCAAGGTCCAGCTTTTCGGACCCCGCGAAAACGCCATCTTCACCCCCGGCGATCAACTGGTCGTCTTTGACTATCAGGGCATCCGCTTTGGCCTGATGATCTGCTACGATGTGGAGTTTCCGGAGCATACCCGCGCCCTGACGCGTGCCGGGGCAAAGGTAATCCTGACACCAACGGCCAATATGATGCCCTTTGTTACCGTTGCCGACATTCAGGTGCCGGGCCGGGCGCTCGAGAATGGGGTGACGATCGTCTACGCCAACTATTGCGAGTCCGAAGGTGACCTGACCTATGTCGGCGACAGCCTGATCTGTGGACCGGACGGATATCCGCTCGGGCGGATGGGCAAAAAGGCTGGCCTGCTCAGTGTGGATCTGCCCAAGGGGCAGATGCCAAGTGGCCTCCCCCTGTCGACGCAGCTTCGGGACTATAGGCCGGCCAAAGAGCCTTGATTGCACTTGGTGGCAGGCACTGCCGCCCCGGTGGGGTCGGTCTCAAGTTTTGGCGCAGGAAGGGTATCGCATCGCCGCCGCCGTATCCGTCCTCTCAGGTCAGCAAATCCAAACCGCGCAATATCTCGCGCGGTGCCGGCGTGCGCCAGATGGTTTGGTAGCTTTCCGCGACTGTCTCGCGGGTGACGGCCAGGCCCGGCAAGGCCACCCACTCGGGACATCCTCGGCCCAGCAGGGTGGTAATCGTCGTCCGTGCGACGGCCTGGCCCTGCAGGAGCGGTTGTTGCGCCGAGATGCCGATTACGGGGCCTCCGGCGGCAAGGCTGATCGAGACCTCTTGGCCCAGGTCTACTGTCGTCACCGGTATTGCCATATCCCTCGTAGTCAAGGTCGAAAGGACTTCGACGCAAGGGGTGTCCCAGACCACGAACATGCCGGCAAGGTCAGGATTGGCGTCCAGCATGTGAGCTGTCGCTTCGCCTGCGGATGCCACGGCCTTGAACCGCGTCGTTGTGAGGCCGACGTCGGGCCGGTTGATCTCCATCCATCGTGCAAAGGCAAGTTCACGCTCGTTCGTGGCAAAGAAATCGGCGTCAAACCCAATCAATCCGGCCTTTGCATTTTCGGGCAGTTGTTGGGCCAGCAGTTCCGCCGCCATCTTGCCGAGGCCAAAATTGTCCGCCGAAATAAGTGACACATAGTCTTTGCCAGGCAAGAGACCGGTTGGCGCATTGTCCACCAGAACCAACTTGATCCCGGCTGCGGAAACGCGCTTGTGCGCCTCTGCCACGACGGCGTTGTCGACCGGGAGCGAGATGATCGCGTCAAGCCGTTCGCCCCTAAGTCTGTCGAGGGCGGCGATTTGCAGGTCGGGAGAAAAATCGCAGTCGACAGTCTCCATCACGATTGCGCCGCAGTCGCCCAGAACGGCGACGATGCCCTGAATCAGGTGCTTGGCCCAATCGCTCTGGACCGTGTGCATGACAACAGCCACGCGAAGGTGTCGCGCCCGCGCAGCGGCAATATCTTGTGGGAGCAGCGTCACCCGCTCTGGCGCGGCCGCAGGTTCGCCGTGAGGTCCGAGGCCAACAATCGTCATCCTATGTCCTTATAGCAGCAGGAGGCGGTGGGGCGGCAGACTGAACCTTTGGCTCGCTCCGGTTCGCACTGGCAAGGCTTTCAACCATTTCGGGGTGAAGGACCGGGCTGCCCGACATGATCCAGTCGCGAAGCACCGAGGGGGCAAAGAGGGCCTCCACCGCGATACTCGCCGCCCCGAGCAGGGCCGCAGACGCACCCATCTGACTGCGCACGATACGAAGGTCGCGCGTCACAAGCGGATGCGAAACGCCGTAAACCGTTTCCCGCACGGCCGCGAGCAGGATGTCGTTTGTCTGTGCGACCGATCCGGCCAGAACAATCAGGCTGGGATTTAGCATGCTGGCCAGGGTCGCGATGACACCACCGATAAGATGCCCGCTGCGCGATATGATCGCGGTGCTGGCCGGGTCGCCCATCTGGGCGGCCTGACAGACCTCATGGGCAGTTATCGGCAGGTTTCGGGACAGGAGTTCCGCTAATGCGCTACTTTCACCGGTGGCGGCGGCGTCGCGGCCCTGAGCCTCGATCATGTCCGTGCCCGCCATCCGGTCGAGGCTGCCGGTCTGCCCGTCCGCAGTCACCGGAAGCTGGCCGATCAACCCGACCGCGCCAGAGGCCCCGTGATATGGTCTACCGACGGCAACCAACCCCGCGCCGATCCGCTTGCCGGTCTTGACGAACAACATGGAGGTTTCGCCCTGTCCCGCGCCGCCATGCAATTCCCCCATCGTCATGGCCTCGACGGACGAGCTAATCCAGACAGGTGTCTGAAACTCACGAAGCAGAGTCTCGACCAGCCCGCTGTTCCCCCAATCATGCAGGAAATCGGGCGTTGTCCGGATGAACCTCTCTGCGGGGTTTGCAATGACCGGTCCGGGCACAGAAATCGAAATCCCCCAAAGATCGGTCACCTTTGCCTGGCGCGAGACGATCCAGCGCACCAAAGCTGAGATCCTGTCGATACAGGCGCGAGGCTCTGCAAGGTCTCCCGGTTCGTGGTGTTCGGTCAAAAGCTGTCCCGAAAGGTCAGCAATGCCAACCCCAAGCGCCGACTGGTTCAGCGTGATCACGACGATCCTGGCACGTTCCTTGCGGAACTGGACCAGGCGGGGAGCCCGGCCGCCTGTGGCAATGCCGGTCCCAGCTTCGTCTATCAGGCCAAGCTCGCCCAGCGTGGCAAGGCGGTCTGCAACGATGGCACGGCCGAATGCGCTGGTCCGCTCAATCTCTTGCCGGGTGTCGGCCTGGCCCAGACGCACGAGGTTGAGGACTTCGCACAGGCTTGCCGCGACCAGATCGCCGCCCCTTGGACGCCCTCTGGGACGTTCGTGATTCGTGTTTGTCTTTGGGTTTTGCACCGGCAGCTATCCGAAACCTTTGCTTGTGCGGGACTCTAAGATGCGGGGATCGGCCTGACAAGCCTCAACTTTTGCAGATAAGCTGCAAAAGAGTGGTTACTTTTGAATATTAAATATTGACCTGCGCTTTTGGTGTGCATAGAAGCATAGAAATTGTGCGATTACCTGAGGGAGGGCGAACAATTGGGCGGTTGGAAATTTGCTTATCAAGCGAACTGCTGGGGCGATCTTGGCGGAGAGGCGCAGGGGGTCACATCGATCACCCAGCTTCGCTACCGGACGTTCGGCGACATGGATCGGGCGCTGACCGAGATTGCCGCAGCCGGATATACCGGCGTCGAGTTGTTCGACGGCAACCTGCTAGAGAAGGACGCCAGCGCGTTCCGGGGGCTTCTGGAAAAGACAGGGCTGTCCTTGGTGGCAACCTACTCTGGCGCGAACTTCATCTTTGATGACATCCTGCCCGAGGAACTGGCCCGCATCACTCAGGCCGCTGACCGGGCCGCCGAGCTTGGGGCACCCCATCTTGTCGTTGGGGGAGGGGCCAAGCGATATGATGGCACCCGCCCGACAGACTTTGATCGGCTTGGCGCAGCACTGGACCGTGTCGTTGAGATTGCGTCGGATCGTGGTCTGACCGCACACTACCACCCCCACTTGTCCACCATCGTCGAGGGGCCCGAGGAAGTGCGCCGCATCTTTGGCCTGACCTCGATCGACTTCTGCCCGGACACGGCCCATCTGGCCGCTGCAGGTGGTGACCCGACCGAGATGATCCGCGAGTACGCATCACGGATTTCCTACGTCCACCTGAAGGGGCTGCAGCGCGAGCCCTTTGCCTTCACACCCCTCGATCGGGGTGATGTGCCGACTGATGGCATCATCAGCGCCTTGCGCGACACCGCCTTTGAAGGGTGGATCTGTACCGAATTGGACGCGTGGGAGGACCCGGCAGAAGGGGCACGCGCCAGCATGGAATATCTTAATCAGGCCTGATGAGGGGCCGCAAAATCCGGGTCCGCCCGGCACCTAGGGAGAAATCTAATGTTTGATCGTCGTACACTTTTGGGCAGCGTTGCAGCACTGGCTGTTCTCGTCGCAGGCCCTGCACTGGCTGGCCCCAAAGAGGCCCTCGCCGCGCTGCAGGAAACCGTCCTTTCGCTTGGCCCCAATGGGGAAGCGCCGGCAGCGGCCTCCTCTGTCACCCTCAGCGACGCTGAGATGGCTCAGATCCGTGAGATGGGCGCTACGGCTGCCATCGTGATGCACTACGGCGGCAATGACTGGAGCCAGGCCCAGATCAACGGTCTGCAAACCCAGTTCGCAGCCATGGGCATCGAGGTTATCGCTGTCACCGATGCAGGCTTCCGCGCAGAAAAGCAGGTGGCTGATATCGAGACGATCATGGCCCAGTCGCCTGACATCATCGTTTCGATCCCGACCGATCCGGTCGCAACAGCCGCCGCATTTCGCGCCGCCTCGGCCGCTGGCGTGCATCTTGTCTTCATGGACAACGTGCCCTCGGGCTTTGTTGCGGGCACCGACTATGTCGCCTCCGTCTCCGCCGACAACTATGGCAACGGCGTCGCCGCCGCCCATCTGATGGCCGAGGCGCTGGGCGAAGAAGGGCAGATTGGCCTTGTCTATCACGCCGCAGACTTCTTTGTGACCCGGCAGCGCTACGATGCCTTCAAGTCGACGATCGAAACCGACTATCCGAACATTGAGATCGTGGCCGAACAGGGCATCGGTGGACCGGACTTCTCGGGCGATGCTGATCGGGCTGCCGGGGCAATGCTGACCTCGAACCCGGGCCTCGACGGTATCTGGGCTGTCTGGGACGTGCCTGCCGAGGGCGTGATTGCAGCGGCCCGTGCCGCAGGCCGCAACGACCTGGTGATCACCACTATCGATCTGGGCGAAAACGTCGCGATCAATATGGCCCAAGGTGGCTTTGTCTACGGGCTTGGTGCTCAGCGCCCCTTTGATCAGGGTGTGACCGAGGCGATCCTTGCGGGATATGCGCTTCTTGACAAGGAGGCCCCAGCCTTTGTTGCGCTGCCCGCCCTGCCGGTGACGCGCGAGACCCTCCTTGAGGCGTGGCAGACGGTCTATTCCGCCCCGGCGACGGACAACGTCATCAACAGCATGAACTGATCCTCCCTGGGGCGGGCGTGTCGCATCTGCGCCGTCCGCCCCGAACAGGTCCCCCTATTCAACGGAGCCTTCCGATGACCAAGACACTCAACGTCGCCATGATCGGTGGCGGCTTCATGGGCAAGGCCCATGCCATGGCCTACGCCGCGATGCCGATGTTCTTCTGGCCGGCCCCCGCCATTCCGCACCGTAAGGTGGTTGTCGATCTGACCGATGGCGCCGCCAACGAGGCCCGCGACCGTTTTGGTTTTGACGAAGCATCCAGCGACTGGCAGGCGACGGTAAACCGTCCCGATATCGACATTGTCGACATTTGCACCCCCAACAACACTCATGCCAAGATCGCGATTGAGGCGTTGAAGGCTGGCAAGCATGTCATCTGTGAAAAGCCCCTGGCCTCGACAATTGAAGAGGCCGAGGCGATGGCCGAAGCGGCCAAATCCTCTGGCAGCACAACGATGGTTGCCTTCAATTACCGCCGGACTCCCGCAGTGGCGCTTGCCAAGAAGTTCATCGACGACGGGCGCATCGGCGATGTGATCAACTTTCGCGGCACATACCTGCAGGACTGGTCAGCCGATCCCGATGGTCCTTTGTCCTGGCGGTTCCAGAAATCCGTTGCCGGGTCCGGTGCGGTGGGCGATATCGGCACGCATGTTGTCGACCTTGCCCACTACCTTGTCGGCCCGATTGAGACCGTTCAGGCCATCACCTCGACCTACGTCAAGACCCGTCCCCTTCAAAAGGGCGCCGTCGACAAGCTGGGCGCATCGCAAAAGTCCTCGGGCGGTGAACGCGCCGAGGTCGATGTGGACGACGAGGTGATGTCGATGGTCCGGTTTGCAAATGGAGCTATCGGCAGCATCGAGGCCACCCGAAACGCCTGGGGTCGCAACAACTATATCACCCTTGAGATTCATGGCACGAAGGGGTCGATCCACTTCAATTATGAGCGGCGCGATGAGCTTCAGGTGATGTTCGCAGATGATCCGGCCGAGACACGCGGGTTCCGCACCATCTATACCGGTCCCGCACATCCCTATGGTGTTGGCCTCTGGCCGATCCCTGCGCTGGGCATCGGATACGGCGAAACCAAGATCATCGAATGCCACGACTTTTGCCGCGCAATCGTCGACGGCACGCGCCCTTCGCCTGATTTTGCCGAAGCGCTGGTGACAGAACGCGTGGCCGAGGCGCTGATCCGCTCGGGCAAGAGTGGCGGATGGGAAACCGCGGCATGACACAAATCGCGGTGCGCATGACCGACATCTCCAAGCATTTTGGGGGTGTCCGCGCGCTCGAGAACGTCAGTCTCGAGGTCTACGCCGGAGAGGTCCATGCGCTCCTTGGTGGGAATGGTGCAGGCAAATCCACGATCCTCAAGGTGTTGAACGGGGTGCACGTGCCCACAACCGGAACGATCGAGGTGGCGGGCCAGAAACTTGACGTTCACTCGCCCGAAGCGTCCCGTGCCGCCGGGATCGCAATGAACTATCAGGAGATGAGCCTGGTCCCGACCCTCACCGTGGCCCAGAACGTGTTTCTGACCCGCGAGGCCAAAACCGGGCGTGGCTTTATCAACGATGCAGAGGCCGAGCGAAAAACGGCAGAGCTTTTTGCGACGCTCGGCGTGGACGTGAACCCAAGGGCGCTGGTCGGTGACCTTGGCGCCGGACAGAAACAACTGACCGAAATCGCCAAGGCAATCTCGCAGGACGCGCGGGTTCTGGTGCTGGACGAACCCTCGACCGCCCTTGCCGTATCGGATGTTGATCGACTGTTCGCCTTTCTCCGGACGCTCAAGGAAAAGGGCACGGCAATCATCTATGTCAGTCACCGGATGGACGAGATCGCCCGCATTGCGGACCGGGCCACGATCCTGCGCGATGGTCGTCATGTGATCACAGCGCCTTTGTCGGAATTGCCCATTGAGACGATGATCGAACATATCGTGGGCCGCCGTTCATTGGGCCTTGCGGATGTCGAACGGGGCGACACGACCCGAGGCGAGGCTCTGGTAGAGCTGCGCGGTGTTTCGGGGCGGGACAAGCCGGTCGATGTATCGCTGACCCTGTATCGTGGCGAGGTCCTTGGTCTTGCCGGGCTTTTGGGCTCTGGCCGATCCTCTCTCGTGCGACTTATAGCGGGAATCGACCCTATGACCGCCGGAAGCATATTGATCCGGGGCGAACCTGTGCGCCTGCGCAAGCCCGGTGATGCGATCCGTGCGGGCATCGCACTGGTGCCAGAGGCGCGCGCCACCCAAGGCATTATTCCGGCCCATTCGGTCGCGTCGAACATGATCCTAAGCGTTTTGGACGGCGTTTCGCAGCGGGGCTTCGTTGATGAAAGCCGGGTCCGCGACGTCACCGACACCCAGATAAAAAGGCTGTCGGTCAAAACTGCAAGCCGTGACCACGCCGTCAGCACGCTGTCCGGCGGCAACCAGCAGAAGGTTGTCATCGGAAAGTGGCTCGCCACCGATCCGGACGTTCTCATCCTGGATGAGCCGACAGCCGGTATCGACATTGGATCCAAGGCCGAGATCATCCGGCTGGTCCGCGATCTTGCCGCCACTGGCAAAGCCATCCTGATGATCTCGTCAGAGCTGTCCGAACTGCTGACAGCCTGTGGCCGGATCGTGGTGATGGCCGACGGTCGGGCGCATCAGGACATGCTGCGCGGTGCGCTGGACGATCCGGCCGAGGCCGACAACGACATCGCCGACCGGCTGCAGATGGCCGAGCAGCGCCTGCAAATCGCCATTCAGGACGCCCTGACGGCAAGAGAGGAAGCCAATCATGAGTACCGTTGAAACACACTCGCGACTGCGTACTTTTATCGGGGACTGGCGCCAGAACATCATCTACATCGGCTTTGCCGTGATCTTTCTGGTGTTCGCACTGACCCTGAACGACAAGGGTTTTCTCAATCCCAACAACCTTTTGAACATAGTGCGACAGACCGCGATGATCGCTGTTATGGCGATTGCCATGACGTTCGTTCTGTCCGCCGGTGAGATTGACCTTTCGGTCGGTGCCGTGGCGGGCCTTGCGACTGTTACGGTGGCAATGGCGATCTCAGTGGCGGGTCCGGTTGGCGGTGTCATCGCGGGCCTTGCGACCGGGATTGCGGTGGGCTGCTTTAACGGTTGGCTTACAACGCGGATCGGTATTCCGTCATTCCTGACAACGCTGGCGATGATGGGCATCGCCAAGGGCGTCGCGATGTGGCTGTCCGATACAGCCGCTGTTCCCATCCTGAGCCCAGGATATTCCTGGCTGTTTGGTGGCGGCTCTATCGGGCCGATACCGGTTTTGTTGTTCTGGATGCTCATTCTGGGTGCACTGGGCCATGTCGTTCTGCGGCGCACCGGGTTTGGCCGGCGGGTGCTGGCGACGGGCGGCGGCGAACAAGCGGCACGTTTTTCAGGGATCGATACCGCGCAGATCAAGTTCCGCGTGCTTGTCTTGTCGTCGACTGCGGCTGCGATTGCCGGCATGCTCTATGCGGGGCGCTTGCAATCCGGGCGGTTCCAGCTGGGCGAGGGCGACGAGTTGTCGGTCATTGCGGCAGCCGTTCTTGGCGGGACGAGCCTGTTTGGCGGCAAAGGCACGGTCATCGGCACCATCGTCGGGGCAATGATGATCGGGCTGATCAACAACGGTCTCATCTTGATGGGGCTTGAGTTCAGCCAGCAGCTTATCGCACGCGGCGGAATCATCATCCTGGCCGTCGCTCTGAGCCAGAAGAAGGCCTGAAGGGCAGGGAACCCAGGACTGAACATTCCGTCCTGGGTTCGGGCCTTTCTTGCGGAACCCCTGCTGGCATTGGCCCGGCGTCAGGCCTTGCCCGACCATTGGCGTCCGGCATCAGGCGCCCAAAAGCGCCATGATCTCGGAAAGACTGGGCATGGAGGGGGCGGTGCCTGCGCGGGTGACTGAGATGCCCGCGGTGGCGCAGCCAAAACGCACCGCGTCTTCTGGCCCAAGGCCTTGAGCAATCGCGACGGCAAGGCCACCGTTGAAGGCGTCGCCCGCGCCGGTGGTTTCCAGAACCGGTCCTGCGCTAAGGGCGGGGATGTGAAAGGTCGTCGTCCTGTCGCGATACAGTGCGCCCTTTTCGCCAAGGGTGATGATGGCTGCGCCCACACCGCGTTCCAGAAATCGGTCTGCGGCGGCCTCAGCATCGGCGCGTGTTGAGACCTTGACGCCTGTGATCCCTTCGGCCTCGGTCTCGTTGGGGGTCACTATATCGCAGAGCGACAGCATCGCATCGCTGACCGGGGCGGCCGGAGCCGGGTTCAGGATCGTCCGGGCCCCGCCTTGCCGCGCCAATTCAAGGCCTCGCAGGGCTGCGTCCATCGGTTGTTCCAGCTGGCTCACAAAGACTGCGGCCCCTGTGATCAGGGCCGATTGTGCCTCTACATCGGCGGCCGAGATGTTGCCGGCCGCACCGGGCGAGACGATGATTGCGTTGTCGCCGCTGCCAGTCTCGACAAAGATATAGGCGGCCCCGGTGTAGCTGTCGGGGTCTTCGGTTACGACCGGGATCACGCCAGCCTCGCTCCAAGTGGCCCGGGCCATATCGGCAAACGGATCGCGGCCCAGGCGGGTGATAAAGTGGACCTTGCCACCGGCGTTACCACTGGCACGGGCGGCGGCCACCGCCTGGTTCGACCCTTTGCCACCGGGACCGAGGGCAAAGCTGTCACCCAGGATCGTCTCGCCCATGTGGGGCTGGCGCGCCGCGCGATAGGCGGTGTCGGCGACAAAGACCCCGAGGATCACAATGTCCTGGCGCATGGTCTAGGCCTCTGGCCCGATGACGCCCTTGCGCAGGATAAAGCAGCCGTAAAAACGACGCTCGCCAGTCTGGATGACGGCATAGGCATCCTTGGCTGCATCATAAAAAGCGAACCGCTCGATCGACAACATTGGGCGGGGCTGGCCCTCGGCAGCGTCGATCTCGGTCTGGACCTCTGATTGAACGGGGGGCACCTCGGTCGGGTTTCCCACGATCTCCATCCTGCAGGCAAAGTCCTCGACAAAGGTGTCGAGCGGCATAACCGACAGCACAGCGTTGATCGCCTCGGCTGCCGTCAGGTTCTCCATCCGCAGAAGATCAGCGTGCATGGTCTGCTGGGCAATGGAATCAGAAGGAAAGTTGGTATCGGCAATCACGATTGTATCGCCGTGGCCCATGGCCCGCAAAACGTAAAGCACATCGGCATTCAGCCGGTGGTCGATCCCCTTGAGCATCCGTGCTCCTCCCTTGTTCGATTGGCTTGCGCCTTAGTTGATACGCTTGCCGGTTTCCGCATCGAACAGATGCAGATGTTCTGGTGCGGCTGACAGGGTCAGTTCCTCCCCCACCTTAAAGCTTTGGCGTTCGCGCAGAAGCATGGTCACATCCTGCCCGCCAGCACGCAAGACGATGTGGGTCTCAGAGCCTGTCGGCTCGATCACAGCGACCGTTGCCGTCATTCCGCCGTCGGTCAGGACTAGGTGTTCGGGCCGTATCCCGATGCGCAGGCGGCGGCCCGCCTCAAGTCCGGCAACCTGGGGCAGGGCAATGGTCGCCCCTTGAAGGGTTGCCGTCGCACCGCTGGCATCGACTGTTGCATCCAGCAGGTTCATTGCAGGCGAGCCGATAAAGCCGGCCACAAAGGCGTTTTCAGGGCGGTCATAGACATCAAGTGGGGCACCGACCTGCTCAATATGGCCGGCCTGCATGACGACAATTTTGTCTGCCATTGTCATCGCCTCGATCTGGTCGTGGGTGACATAGACGGTCGTGGTGGACAGACGCTGGTGCAGTTCGCGGATTTCGGTCCGCATCTGGACCCGAAGCTTGGCATCAAGGTTCGACAGGGGTTCGTCAAACAAGAACACTTGGGGGTCGCGCACAATCGCTCGCCCCATGGCCACCCGCTGACGCTGTCCACCCGACAGGGCGCGAGGATAGCGGTCAAGGTAGGGGGTCAGGCCCAGGACTTCGGCGGCGCGATCGACCCGTGTATTGATCTCGGCCTTGTCCATCTTCTTCATCCGCAGCGCGAAGGCCATGTTGGCCCCGACGGTCTTGTGCGGGTAAAGCGCGTAGTTCTGGAACACCATTGCGATGTCCCGCTCAGCCGGTGGCAGGTTGTTCACAAGCCGTTCGCCAATGTGAATGGTCCCGGAGGTTACCCCTTCAAGCCCTGCGATCATCCGCAGCAATGTCGACTTTCCGCAACCGGACGGACCGACCAGCACCACGAATTCGCCATCGTGGATGTCAACGTCAAGGCCATGAATAACTTCCATGGCACCATAATTCTTGCGCAAAGCGCGAACCTTCACCTCGGCCATATATGCGGGTCTCCCTCCCTGCTCACCTCAGGACTAAACCAGCGCACCGCGCCTGTCCAACATTCAGGTATACTAAAATGTTAGAAACTTGACAGGCGAGGGGGAAGGCTGTGATGGTTGCCGTGTCAAAAGCGTCTTGCCACTTGGCGGCGACAGCCGCCAAGGAGCCCGGTGGAGGAGATCGGACCGGACGCCAAACCTGACATCAAGGCATTAGCCAACGAATTTGATAGGGAGAGAAAGACGTGAAAGTTGGGCTTTATAACGCCGTTACTGGCGCAATGATGAACCGCCGCCGAATGTTGCAAGGGGCCGCCAGCGTTGGCGCCCTTGGCGCGATGGGCGGATTGACCGCAAACTCTGCACAAGCGGGCGGACACAGCAACGTCCGTGCTGAAATCCTCAAGATCCCCGGCGTGGGTATGGGGTCGCCCACCGATGCCGACTGGCAGAAAGTCGGCGAGATGTGCCTTGGGCCGACCATGGAAAACGTGGCCGAGGGCGAGTTTGAGGGCGTTGAACTGACCTTCATGGGTCTGAACAACCAGAACCTCCACAACTTCCTGTTCCGCGGCTTTCTCAAGCCTTGGGAGGCCTATACCGGCGCCAAGATCAACTGGATCGATCTTGCACAGGCCGATTATAACGCCCGCCTGCAGCAAAGCATCGCTACCGGCACCGTCGATTTCGACATCATCGAGATGGGCGCACCCTTTGAGGGGGATACCGCCGGTCGTGGCCTGCTGGACGAGATGCCCGACTGGGTCAAGACGCAGATCGACGCCGATGACCTTGTGGGCTACCTGCAAGAGCCCGTCGGCACATGGGATGGCAAGTCCTATCGTGTGACCATCGACGGCGACTGCCACACCTTTGCCTATCGGACCGACTACTTTGGCGAAGGTGCCATTGGCGGCGCCGAGGTGCCTTCCACCTGGCAAGAGGTCAACGCCGTCTCCAAGGCGCTGATCGGTCAGGAAGATCCGCTGACCGGTCTGCCTGCGCATGGCTATCTTGACCCGCTCAAGGGTTGGGGCGGCTTTGGCATGTACTTCATCTCGAACCGCGCTGCAGCCTATGTCAAGCATCCCGACAGTCCCGCCTGGCTGTTCGAGCCTGACACCATGAAGCCGATGGTCAACAACCCCGGCTGGGTGCAGGCCATTCAGGACGTGATGGACCTGATCGAAGCCGGCGCCTATCCTGCCGACCAGATCAATGCCGATCCCGGAACAACGGCCTTCTCGCAGTTCCTGGCCGGTACCGGCTCGATGCTGATGTGGTGGGGCGATGTGGGCTCCAGCGCACGGACTTCGGACGGTTCCGTCGTGGGCGATGTCGTTGGCTTTGGCATCAACCCGGCGTCCGAGCGCGTGTACAACTCTGTGACAGCGTCCTGGGAAGAGACCCGGAACGAAGCACCGCAGATGGCCTACATCGGTTGGGGCATCTATGTGACCGCCCGCGTCTCTGGAGATGAGAAAAAGCGCAAGGCAGCCTGGTCCGCCGCAGCCCACCTGGGCGGCAAGGACCTGTCGCTTTGGACGTCTGCCTATCCGTCAGGCTTCCAGCCTTACCGCAACTCTCACTTCCAGTACGACGAGTGGGAAGAGGCAGGCTACGACCGGGCGTTCGTCGAGGACTATCTTGGGTCCAACGCGGACAGCTACAACCACCCCAACGCCGCGATCGAGCCGCGGATCCCGGGGATCTTCCAGTACTATTCGGTCGCCGAGGACGAATTGTCCAAGGGCTTTGCCGGGCAGTACGCCTCGGCCCAGGAAACGGCGGACGCCATCGCCGCCGCCTGGGAGGCCATCACCGACCAGATCGGTCGGGACAGCCAGATCGCCCTTTACAAGGCATCGCTGGGGATGTGACCTCGGCCCTGTAAGGTGGGTCATGACCCACCTTACTTGATCTATCCATCCGCCCGCCCCGGTATCTTGCCGGGGTGGGCGTTACACACAGCGACACGGCCTATCTCGAGGAATTCGGCATGAGTGGACAGGGCGACCTCCTGCACGTTGTCACCGCCGACAACATTACCCCCGCCCGGCTTCGGTTGAGCAAAGCCGTCGTCTGGGGCGCGGCCGCCATCCTGGCGCTGGTCGCGCTGGTGCAGGCCCTGAATGCCAACGGTCAGATCGACCTTGGCTTTACCAACTGGCGACCGACGCTTTACGCCTTTATCCTGTGGTCCGTTGCGCTGTGCTGGGCCCAGGTGCTTGGCAAGGGCGAATATGGGAAACGCAGCCTCTTTGTCCTGCCGGCGGCCCTTTTCGTCGTGTCGATGGTCGTCTTTCCCCTGATCTTTGGATTGGGTATCGCCTTTTCGGACTGGAACCTTGCCTCGCCCACAGGACGCAAATTCAACGGGCTGGACAACATCCGGCAGATGTGGGGCGATCCGTTCTTCTGGAATGCCCTCAAGAACATGGTCTGGTACGTGCTGGCCATCCTGCCCGAATACGCCATCGCCTTTGGTCTGGCCCTGCTGCTCAACGCGCAGATCCGGGCACGCAAATTCTTCCGGGTGGCCTTTCTGATGCCCCTGATGCTGTCACCCGTGGCAGTGTCATGGATGATCGGCAAGTCGATGCTTGAGGTGCGTTTTGGCCCGATCAGCCGATTGGCCCGCGAGCTTGGGATCGACAATCCCGCCTTCTTCAGCTCGCCCGAGATTGCCCGTTTCATGATCATGGCGATGGATGCCTGGACCTATATTCCCTTCATGATGATCATGATCCTCGCCGGTCTTCAGGCCATCCCCAAGGAACTGACCGAGGCGGCAAAGGTCGACGGCGCAGGCCCCTGGCGCGGGTTTTGGGAGGTTACCTTTCCCCTGATGCTGCCTGTCTCGATCACGGCCATCCTGATCCGTATCATCTTCAAACTCAAGCTGGCCGATATCATCATCAACGTCACCTCGGGCGGGCCGGGCGGTGCGACGGACAGCGTGACCAGCTTTATCTTCCGCGAATACCGGGACAGATCGAACGTGGGCTACGGGACCCTGCTGGCCATGGTGTACCTTGTCATCATCGTGATCGCGATGACGATCCTGATGAAACTCGCTGACCGTTGGATGAGGCCAAAATTCTGATGACTGACCAGATTTTCCACGACAGTGCGACGGATCGGGGCCACCGGGCCAAATGGTGGACCTCTCGGATCCTGATCTACGGCATCCTGCTTTTGTGGTGCTTTATCTGCCTGTTCCCGATCTACTGGACCATCACCACCTCGTTCAAGATGGCCCCCGACGTGATGAAGGGGAACATGGTACCATGGGTCGATTTCACGCCCAAATGGCTGGGCTGGCGATCGCTGGGCCTGTCGCCTGACACGATCGGCAACGAGTCGACGGTGCGGGATGAGTTCCTTAAACGGTTCTACAATTCCGCCGTGATCTCGGTGTCCGCCTCGACCCTGGCCGTGGTCTTGGGCAGCCTGGCCGCCTATGGCCTGTCGCGGTTCAGCTACAGGTTCGGGTTCATGAAGAACGACGACATCTCGTTCTTCTTTCTCAGCCAGCTGATCCTGCCGCCCGTTGTCCTCGCCCTGCCGTTTCTGGTGCTGTACAAGTCGCTGGCCCTGCTGGACACGCGGATCGGGTTGATCCTGCTTTATACCCTTACCGTTCTGCCCATCGTCATCTGGATCATGCGCGACCAGTTCGGATCGATCCCGACCGAGCTAGAAGAGGCGGCCTTGGTCGATGGCCTGTCCATCTGGGGGGCCTTCCTGACCATCATTATGCCGATTGCCCTGCCCGGCATGGTTGCGGCCTTTATCCTGAGCCTCGTGCTCACCTGGAACGAATATTTCTTCGCCGCGCTTCTGACGTCAACCAATGCCGTCACCTTGCCGGTGATGGTGGCAAGCCAGACGGGCAGTCAGGGGATTTCCTGGTGGTCGATGGCTGCCCTGTCCTTTGCGGCGATCTTGCCCCTGATCGTGATCGGCATCCTGCTGGAGCGGTTCATCATCAAGGGCATGGCTGCGGGCGCTATCAAGTAAGGTGGGTCATGACCCACCTTACCGGAGACCACGATGCTCAAGGGAATAGATCAAAGACTGTCGGCCGAAGTGGTCCATGCCCTCATGCTGATGGGGCATGGCGACAGTCTTGTGGTCTGCGACGTGAACCATCCCGCCGCCACCATCGCCGCCCAAACGACCTATGGCAGCCTCATCGACATGGCGGGTTGCGACATCCCCGCCGCCGCCTCTGCCATCCTGTCCCTTATGCCGCTCGATACCTTCATCCCTGCGCCGGTGGCCCGGATGCAGGTCGTGGGCGACTCTGACGGGATCGTGCCGATCTTTGAGCGTATGCAGACCGTCATCGACAAGGCCGAAGGCCGCCCTGTCGAGATGCGCAGCCTGGAACGATTTGCCTTCTACACTGAGGCCAAAGGGGCCTTCTGCATCATCCGCACCTCGGACAGCGGCCCCTATGGCTGCTTTATCCTGACCAAGGGGGTCATTGACCTGCCGCCGATCTAAGCAGGCCTAAGCCAGCGGGCCTAAACCAGTAGGCCCCGCAGCCGCTCAAGGATAAGGGCCACCCCGCGCTCGCCCTCTTCCGCCGTAGCCTGTTCTGCCCCTTGCACGTACCAAGGCACATCGCCCACAAGCCTGTCCATCTCGACAGCCTCAGGAGCCAGCGCCAGCATCAGCGCTGTCTCACCGATCCCGGCATGGTCAAAGTGAAACCGCTCCATGATCGCAGCGTCCATCAGGGGATGGACCTGGATCCAGTTGAACGGATTGTCGCCCTCTGCATGGGCGGCATAATAGTCCGCCATCCCCTCTGCCCCCCACCAGCCTTCGCCCCGCGTCCGTTCCAGCATCCGAAACACCGCTTGCCGCCCGGCCAGCCGAAACGCCAGATCCGTGGGCATTCCCTGACCGAAGTTCTCGGTCTGGTGATGGATGACCACGTGGATGTTGCGAAAGCCGATCCGCAATAGGCCCAGAAACATCTCTTCGGCAAAGGGGGCGAGGACACGGGCATCTACCTGCACAGATCCCGTCCCCTCGGGGGGCGCCACCGCATAGCTGGCGGCGCCATAGGGAAAGGGCGGCAGGATCACCAGATCTCGTTCAGCCTCAAGCCGGTCCAGGACCCGGGTCACGGCAAGGGTGTCCATGCCAACCCCCAGATGCTCTCCATGGTATTCGAGAACGCCGAGTGGCAGGACGACCGGAGTGCCGGCCGCGATGGCCTGTCTGATCTGATGCGGGCGCATGAGTTCGTATCGCATGGCTATTCCAGATTGGTGTGCCGGGCTCGCATCGCCTCGGGCGTTTGGGCCAGTTGATCGCGCAGCCGCAGGACCATGACCTCGAACAGGAAGAACAGCGCCGCCTCAAAGACCGACCCCATCGGCAAAACGCCTGCACCTGCCCCCTGATCCCGCGCCATGGTCTGGGCCGGGATGACGAGGGTCTGATTGGCAAGCGCAGCGGCCTTTGCCTGCGGCTCTGCGGTGAACAAAAGCACATCGGCCCCGTCGCGTTGGGCCACCCCCATCAAAGCGCTGACGGTGGCAAGCTCGCCCGGTCCGGCTGAAACCACCAGAAGGTCGCCCGGACCGACCGGTGGCGCTGCCATGTCCCCCTGCATGGCCACATGCAGGCCGAGGTGGTGCAGCCGCATGGCCAGCGCCCGCATCATCAACCCTTCGCGTCCGCAGCCGTAAAGGACCACGACCCCAGCGCCAGCGATCCGGTCGCAAGCGGCGGCAATGCTGACGGGGTCAATGCCCGCCAATGCCGCCCCCGTCTCGGCCAGAGCTGCGTGGAACAGGCCTGTCACGCCTCGGCCCCCAGGGCGTGGGCGATGTCGCGGGTCGCGGGGTAAAGCGCCTTGAACAGGGGATACTGGCGGGCGTAGGCGGCATGGGCCACCGGTTTCACCTCGCGGGCGGGTGGGTTCCAGGCAGTGATGTCGGCCCGTTTCGCCAGACCGACCGCGACAGCGGCCAGAAAGGCATCGCCCAGCGAGGCGCCGACGCTGCTTTGGCTGACCACCTGCGGGACACCGCCGATGTCAGAGGTGGCCTGCAACCAGACCTCGTTCTTTGTCCCGCCACCCACCGCCAGAACCCTGACCGGGGCCTGTCCTGCATCGCGGAAAGTGTCGATGACATGGGCCGTGCCATAGGCAATTCCTTCCAGCATGGCCCGGTAGATATCCCCACGGCCATGCGTCAGGTCGAGGCCAAGGATCGCCCCCTTTGCGCGGGGGTCATGGATCGGGGTGCGCTCGCCCGAAAAATAGGGCAGCACCAGTAGCCCCCGTGCACCGGGAGGAGAGGCCGCAGCCTCGGCCGCAAGTGCCCCCATGACCTCGTCCGGGGCAAGATCCTTTGCAAAGTTCTCACTGAACCAACGGGTCAGCGTGCCGCTGGTGGCCAGCCCCGCCATCGAGGCGTGTTCGCCGGGGAACAGCCAGGGGGCATACCAAAGGGCGGGGTCCGTGACCCGGGCAGAGGTCGCCTGAATGACAAAGATGGTCGACCCATACATCATCATCATGTCGCCCGGATCGCGCAGGCCCACACTGATCGCCTCGGCTGCCGCGTCGATGGTGCCGCAGGTGACAGGAGTGCCGGGGGCGAGACCGGTTTCGACGGCCGCCTCGGGTGTCACATGGCCCGCGATCTCGGTCGACCACATCAGGGCGGGCAGTTTGTCCAGACCGATGATGTCGGGGGCAAGGTCCGCCGTCCAATTCTGGGTGGTGACGTCGTAAAGCGGTGAAAAGTTTGCCGCTGTATAGTGGTCGATGGCATAGGTGCCGGTCAGCCGGAAGGTGAGGAAGGTGGTCGAGGTGACGACCTTGGCCGTCTTGGCGAAAAGCTCTGGCCGCTGGTTGCGCAGCCACAGGATCTTGGGGCCTACCGATTGCGAGGTGAGCGCGTTGCCGCAACGCTCCAGCACCACGTCCTCGCCGATCTGGGCGTTCAGCGACGCGATCTCGGCCTCGGCCCGCGTATCGACGCCGTAAAGGACCCCGTTCATCAGAGGCTTGCCCTCGGCATCGACTGGCAGCATGCAGGGCCCGATCGCGCTGGTGGCCACGCAGGCGATCGAGGCCGGGTCAACGCCAGAGGAGGCCAGCAATTCGCGGGTCACATGGACAAAGTCGCCCCACCAGTCTTCTTCTGCCCGATGCTCGGCCCAGCCGGGCTGGGGTACGATCATCCGGTGCGGGCGGGCGGCCATGGCGACGATGCGGCCGGTCTCATCCGCCAGAACACCCTTGGTCTCATATGTCCCGATATCGACGCCAAGCGTGTGCTTCATGCCGGAACCTCATCACGGTTCAGCGGAAAGTCGGTGCCAATCCGGGCCACGGCCTCGTCCAGCAGGCGGACCAACCCGACCAGATCCTCAAGATCGCAGACCTCGAGCGCTGAGTGAGAGGCCCGCATGGGAAAGCCCACGTCGATTGAGGCAACACCTTCGCCCACCAGTTGCACATAGGACAGATCGGTCAGCACCCCGACCTGTGCGGACCGCTGAAGCGGCAGGTTCAGGGTGGCGGCGCTGTCCTCCATCAGGCGGACCATTGCGGGATGCGGCAGGACGCCATTCAGGGTTCCCCGGCCGTGAAACGAATAGAGGCTGATGCCCGGCCCGCCGCCAAGCGTCATCTCGCCCCGGTCGGCCATGTCGGGGGTATCGGTCGCCAGCATCAGGTCAATCTGGATAGCGACATCAGGGCGCAGCACCTGGGCCGCCACCTGTGCGCCGCGCAGATTGAACTCTTCCTGAACGGTCCAGACCAGATGCACCGTCGGCCCGCTTTCGCGGTCGGTCAGGGACCGGGCCAGCTCCAGTTGTCCCGCACAACCGGCCCTGTCGTCCACGCTTGTCCCCGCGATCCGGTCACCGGCCAGCGGCATGACTTGCGGCATATAGACGACCGGGGTGCCGATGCGGATGCCCGCCGCCTCGACCGTCGCCTTGGAGCCGTGGCCGGTGTCGATGACGATCTCGGGGGTCTTGAGCACCCGGTATTTCTCGTCCGGGGTCGTGGCGTGATGGGCCTTGTTCAGGATCACGCCGGGCACGTCGCGCCCCTCGCCCACGCAACACAGGACGGCCTGAGCCGCCATCGCCCGTTCGGCCACGCCGCCCAGCCGTTCCACCCGGATCAGGCCGTCCGCCTCGACCTTGCGGACGATAAAGCCCAACTGGTCCATGTGGGTGAACACCATGACGGATGGGCTGGCCGGATCCCCTGCGACAGTGGCAATCAGGTTGCCCAGCCGGTCGGTACGATGGGCCAGACCGATCCGGTCAAGCTCGGCCGCGATGGCGCGGCGCACCCGGTCTTCGTGGCCCGACAGTCCGGGCAGTCCCATCAGGCGTGTCAGGTCTTGGCGCAGGCGGTCCTTCATCATTGGCCTCCCCGTGCGGCCCGGGCTTTGGCCATGAAATCGGCGGCGCGGTCCGGGTCTACGGCGTTCCATGTGTGCCCGTCCACCTTGAGGGCCGATCCCACAACACAGCCGTCCGCAATGCGCAGGATATCCCCGATGGTGGCGTGCTTGACCCCGGTGTTGGCCATGACGGGCACGTCGGTGACAGCGCGTTTGACGGCCTCAAGGTCCTCCATCCTGGCCGCCTCGCCGGTGATCTGGCCCGACACAAGGACCGCGTCGGGGATCGAGGAAAAGACCGCCGAACGAGCGCGATCAGGCAGGGGGCGCTGATCCAGCGAATGGGCGAACTCGGCGCTGACATTGTAAAGCATGGCGACGTCCTTGGCGCCCAGCCTGTTGCGATAGCGCATGGCTTTGCCCGCGTCAGGCTTCCACGGCCCCATGTCCGAGGCATAGGTGCCGGTGAAGATCTCGCGCACGAACCGCGCCCCGGTCGCGGCGGCCAGCGCCACGGTGGACATCGGATCCCATAGGACGTTGACCCCGAAGGGCACCGTGATCTCGGACCGCAGGGCCCCGATGATCCAGGCCATCGTCGCGGTCGAGGCGGTGTCGACCTCAAACTCATAGGGGCGGTCGTTTTCATTGCCGAACATCACCGCGTCAAAGCCGGCGGCCTGCAACGCCACAAGGTCGCGCCGCGCCCCGTCAAGCAGGGCCTCTGGACCGCCCTGACCATCATAAAGCGGTGAACCGGGCAACGCCCCGATATGGACCATACCAATAACCGGTTTGGCCACGCCAAACACCTGCGCGAATTTGCTCATGTCGTCCTCCCTGACTTGTGCCGCAGCCTAGCGTGGAACGGATTGGCACAAAAGGATTTCGTGCTAGCATGGCAGCACATCAGGGAGGATGGCATGGCACTGGCAAAACGGCACTGGGACCGGCATGGAACGGGCGGGTTAAGCTTTACCGAACTTGGATTTGGCTCGGCCCCTTTGGGGAACCTGTACAGGGCCATTACGGACGCAGAGGCCGAGGCCATTCTTGAGACGGCCTGGGATAACGGGGTCCGTTATTATGACACCGCCCCCCTCTATGGGCTTGGCCTGTCCGAAACCCGGCTGAACCGGTTTTTGCGTGGCAAGCCGCGCGACGAATATGTGCTGTCCACCAAAGTGGGCCGCCTGCTGCAGGCGACGACCCCGGATAAACGCGACGGCTTCGGCAAATGGTTCGAGGTGCCGTCGCGCAATGAGGTCTATGACTTCAGTTACGACGCGGTCGCCCGGTCGCTGGAATTCTCGCTCGAGCGGTTGGGGGTGGACCGCGTCGATATCCTTTATGTCCACGACATAGATGTGCGCAATCAGGGCGGGCAGGCGAAACTGGACGCAAGTCTTGCCGCCTTTATGGATGGCGGGCACGGGGCGCTGGTCGATTTGCGCGATCAGGGTGTCATTTCGGCCTTTGGGGCCGGTGTGAATGAATGGGAGCCGTGCCAGTGGCTGGCCGAGCGGGGCGATCTGGACCTGTTCCTATTGGCCGGGCGCTATACGCTGCTAGAGCAAGAGGCGCTAACCTCCATGCTTCCCCTTTGCCAGTCCAAGGGGATCGGGATCGTCGTGGGAGGCCCCTATAATTCGGGCATTCTGGCGACGGGTCCGGTGGAGGGCTGCTATTATGATTATGAGCCTGCACCGCAGGCCATCAAGGATCGGGTTGGCCAGATCGAGGCGATATGCCAGCGCCATGGTGTCCGGCTGGTCGATGCGGCGTTTCGCTTTCCCTTGATGCATCCATCGGTGGTGTCCGTCATTCCCGGCGGTCAGTCCGTCGCGGATATGACCGGAAACATAAAGGCGGCGGGTGCCGAAATCCCGTCGGCACTCTGGGCCGAGTTGAAGGCCGAAGGGCTGATCCGCCCTGATGCCCCAACAGGTTAGCGCCCGGCCAAAAAGGCCGTTACGTCGGCTGGAGTGACCTTGGACCGCTCCACCACCGGGGTCGAAACATGCAGGGCTGCGGCCGCTTGGGCAAATCGGCAGGCCTCTTGCAGGTCTGCGCCATCGCAGAGCCTTGCCGCCAGTGCCCCAACGAATGCATCCCCAGCGCCATGCGTCGACACAGCCTCAACGGCAAAAGCTTGGGCCGAGAACGCCCCGTCCTGCCCATCGCTGACAAGGCCCGCCCCGCCCAGTGTGATGATCACCTTCCGGGGGCCAAGCTTTAGCAGCGCCTTCAACCCCAGCGTCACATCAAGTGCGTCATCCGGCTGCCCGGTCAGGGCGGCAGCCTCAACTCTGTTGACCACCAACAGATCCGTGCGGGCAAGCAGATCATCCGGGATCGGCCCTGCCGGGGCGGCGTTCAAGACCAGTCGGGTCGTGGCAGGCAGGCGGGCGGCGATCTGCTGGTTGATCTCGATCCCGATTTCATTCTGCAACAGCATGACCGACAGGTCATCCGGCAGCGTCACATCCTCTGCCCGGATCTCCCGATTGACGCCAGAGACGACGACGGCGCCGTAATCTCCACCGGCCTCAACGATGGCGACGCTCATCCCCGACGGGCCGGGGCCGGCCAACACCTGCGACCGGTCCACGCCAGCCGCATCAAGGGCAGCCAACAAAGTCGCGGCAAAGCTGTCCTCCCCCACCCGGCCGGCCATCATCGTCCTTGCCCCAAGACGGGCGGCGGCGGCGGCCTGATTGCCGCCCTTTCCGCCAAAGGCATAGGCGACGCCCTGACCCATCAGGGTTTCATCAAGGGCAGGCAATCTTGGGGCATCGACAACCACGTCCAGATGCAATGCGCCAACCACCATGACGGAACCGGTCATGGATCAGACCGCCCCGTAAAGGGCGGCAGCAACAATGCGCTGGCTGATGGCCGCATCCTGTCGGGCAATGGCCGCGGTCAGTGCCGTGTCGCCCACCAGCCCTTCGGCGATGGTCCGCAGGCGGGTGACAAGGGCAAGGTTGGTCCGCGCCTCTTCAATCGGGTTCAGGCCGCCGTGGTCGGGAAACGTGTCAAAGTAGATGACGCCATCATACCCGATCCGTTCCAGTTCAACGAACAACTCGACCGTCTGGACGGGGTGGACGGTGCCTACCATCAGGCCGTCATCCCGCTTGCCGTAGCCGTCGTTCAGGTGAACGCCCATCAGGCGGGAATGCCGGGCAATCAGGTGGGCGGCATGGGCGGGCATCTCGTCGGCGTAAAGGACATGGGCAAAGTCGAGGGTAACGCCAAGGTTGGGGCGATCAGCCTCCTTGATCGCCAGCAGGGTCGTCGCCGCATCGGGCATCAGGGCATAGGCGCGGGGTTCGTTGGGCTTGTATTCAATCGCCACCTCGACCTCGGGCGCGTGGTCCGCAACCACCTGCAAGGCCGCGATGGTGTCGTCCCACATCCGCCCGTAGTCGCCCTGAAATGCATAGTCAAAACCGTCCTGCCCCATCCATAGGGTCATCTGCTGGCCACCCATGGCGACAAGCGCGTCGATGCCCGCCTTCGTCTCGTCGATTGCGGCTGTGCGGACGGCGGGATCGGGGTTGGTAAACGCGCCCAGCCAGTAGCCCGGATTTGTATAGTAGCGCATCGCCAGCCCGTTCAGCGCCATGCCTTGGGCGGCCAAAAGTCCGGACAGATCCGCAGTGCTGTAGCCCTCGAAATGATCGGGGAAGTTCAAGTCAGCCGCATCAAGCCCGCCCACCTGTCCAGCCGCTGCGATCATATCCGCAACATCGGGTTTGGCAGGCATATTGGGCGCCAGCTTAAAGGCATTGAGCCGGGCCGCGTAGCGCGGGCGATTGGGACGGTCGGACAAGATTACCTCCTAGGTGGTCGCACGCGACCCATTCTTGAGCGGGGCCAGATTGGCTTGGCCAAGACCTCCTCCGGGGAGGGCAGAAAACAGCATCCGGACCATCAGTTCCCCGATCCGGCCCGCCACCGCGTCCTTCTGCACACCTAGGCCGGACCCCGCATATTCCTGCCGGCCCTTGGTCGGGCAGGCAGGTCCGATAGGACAACAGAAGGCCGGGAAGGCCAAGTCCAATTTATCCAAGTTCAAATTGTTCTGGCTACGCACCCACCAATGGGGCGGGGCTTCTCTACATCCCAATCTGATGGCAATTCGCCGCGCTTGCCGGTGTCCGAAGTATCTATCTTGAAGTTCTCGGTCAGCCCTCCGCCGGCCATGCCAATCGCGGCGGCGGCCTCTGGGACCGGCGTCATCAGGGTGAGGCTTGCATTCGCCTGACGGCTTCGTCAGCACAATTTGCCTGAAAAATGGCGGTCGGTCGCTTAGGGGAAATCCGGCAAGATCCGGCGCACAACTTTGACTATAGGCGGGTAAGTTTTGGCTTATGGGGATCAGTGTCAACTTGAGGTCAATAGAAGACATCTCAGGTTCGGTCGTAGCTCCGGTTCGTGGTCAGCCTGACACTGTCAGGACAACAAATGGAGTTTCCCCCAAAGAAAAAATTCATGATTGCCGCCCTTCTCACAGCAGCTGCGGCCCCGTTGTTTGCTGAACCTTCCGGTAGTCCCGGCGCTGAATTGAAGCCGATCTGGGAATCGATCAAGTCGCAATGCGCCGCGATCTATCGCAAGTCGGGTGTTTCAAGCAGGGCCGAACTCGTCTCGGTTGTGATTGAGGATTTGCCCGCCGGGTTGGACCGCACAACCGTTGTTGAAGTTCCGATGCCGGATGAAGGCCAGTGGGCCCGCGCGTCCTGAGCGACGG
>CALFSV010000286.1 GCA_937916485.1 uncultured Paracoccaceae bacterium
GCGAACGGATGACACGGATCATCATGTCGCTTGGCTGTCCGCTGGATGTCGAGTTTCGCGGGTGCCGCTACCGCATCGAGGGGCGCAACAACCTGATCGAGCGCGGCTTGCTGACCCGACCAAGCTACAATGCCGAAGAGATCGAGTTTCTGGGGCAGGCGGTCGCCGATGGTGGGGTTGCGGTGGACATCGGCAGCAACATTGGCCTCTATTCCTTGCCCTTAGCGCGGGTGGCGGGCGCGACAGGCACCGTACTGTCCATCGACGCCAACCCTGAAATGGTGGAACACCTGATGTTCAACGCCAAGGCCAGCGGGCTTTGGAACCTTGTCATGCTCAATCTCGCCGTCGGCGGCGAAGAGGCAATGGTTGACCTGCGGATCCGACAGAACGACGTGGCGATTGTCAGTGTCGAATAAAGTGATACCGGCACAACCCGGATGCGCCCGCTTTTGAGCATCGTTCAGGATGTAGGATTACATCGTGTCGACAGCCTCAAGATCGACATTAAGGGTCACGAAGACGCGGCCCTTGTCCCGTTTCTGCAGCTGGCGCCAGAGGCCTACCTGCCCAGCCGGATCGTGATCGAGCGGGCAAGCCCTGCGGGCGACTATCCCGGCTGCGCCGCCGAGTTCGAGCGGCTGGGGTATAAGCTGATCGGCCGGACGCCGAACAATTCGATGTACGAACGCAAAGGGTAGGGGCCCTTTGCCGGAACGTCTTGATCTCTGGGGCCTGTCCAACTGGCGACTGCAGGCGTGCGGGCGCTTCTGTTATCAGCACCCCTTATCCAGCTTAAACGTTCTGCCCGACGAAAGCCTCGATATCTGCCGCCGGCCGCGCGCCGGCGAGTCTGGCGACTTCGCGGCCGCCTGCATATAGGATCAACAAAGGGATGCCGCGGATACCAAGTTTCTGCGAGATGTCTGGATAATCCTGCGTGTCGATCTTGGCGAAACGGACCTTCGTCTTGAGCTTTCCTGCGGCCTTTGCAAATTCGGGGGCCATTGTGCGGCAGGGGCCGCACCAGGGGGCCCAGTAGTCGATGATGATCGGCAGTTCATCGCGGCTGGTCGCCTTGTTGTGCATCCCCACGTCCAGTTCTGTGACACGACCGCTCACCAGCGGCTCACCGCATGTGGCGCATTTTGGTCCAGAGTTCAGCCGGGATATTGGCACTCGGTTTGTCTGGCCGCAGGCCAGGCAAGTCAGTTTGGCAGCCTCTGTCATCGCACACCTCCAGTCATGTCGCTGTCTTGGACGATGACATAATAGCGCTGGCGCGGCATTCCATATTGATCCTGATCAGTTTGCCGCAGGCTTGTCCGAACAATTGGCCAATCAATCAGTCCAAAAGCCTGTCATAGGTCCAGTCGGTGTCAGCGTCTGCGTCTGCCACAAGAAGGATTGCAAGGTCGCCGGACCGGATATCCATCCGCACATCGCTTGCGAAGCCCAGATCGCCCCCGGAATGGCCCCATATCTCGTCCTCGATCTCGATCCCCATGCCGTAGTTCGCGCCAAGCGGGTCGGTCCCGAACTCTCGCATCAGGTTTGCGGGCAAGAGGCTGCGGTCGACAAGCAACGCCTTGTAAAAGAGCGCCAGATCAGGTGCCGTCGATATCACGCCGCCGTCGCCGAATCCTTCGGCCTCGTAATACTCGCGGATGTGATCGCCATCCTCGTGTCCGCTGGGAAAGTCCGCCGGAAGGCGACGGGATCCGAACACGAATGAGCGGGTCATCCCGGCGGGCCCAAGGACAAGGCTTCGCATCAGGTCGGCGTAGCTTTGCCCTGTTGCCGTCTCAAGGATGATGCCCAAAAGGACGTAGTTCGTGTTGGAATAGTCAAACCCTTTGGCAGGCAAAAAGAGGGCCTCTTCGCCATAAGCATAGGTCAGGGCCGTTTGGGGGTTCTGGATGTCGTCCGGGTCATCAAGCGCGTCGTAAAGGTAGTCATCGGATAGGTAGTCGGGAAGGCCGCTTGTCATGGTCAGAAGATGCCGGAGGGTGACCCCGCTAAGGCCGCCCAACCCGGCCGCGATCTCTGGGCTGATCCGGTTCACGGCCATTTCATCGAGGGACAATTGGCCCCTGGCCACAAGGCGCAGCACAGCCACGGCTGTCATCGTCTTGCCAACCGATGCGATAGCGAAGGGGGTTTGTGCGGTTGCAGCCCCGGTGGTCGAGATTTCGACTTTGCCATCACTTTCAAAATATCGGACTGACGCGACCGTGTCGGCATGGGCCGCAGATGTCATCACGAGAAGCAGACAACCAAAAACAATTT
The DNA here is from genome assembly GCA_937916485.1 of uncultured Paracoccaceae bacterium. Next base: position 2,290 of record CALFSV010000286.1, read on the forward strand.
TTAACATCAACATCTCCTGTGGGACCCTATGGAACGCGGCTTGGGGCCGGGACTGAAGCCCAGCACCAGATACTACTCTGATTGTGCCGGTGAATTGGTCGCGGCTCAAGCATAACGGGCGCCAGGACGTCATAAAATGTGAGTGGCGCCAAGGGGATTGCAAAGCAGCGGGTGGGGCAGTTTGGTAATAATCCTTGATCCAATTGCAAATCATTGGCAGATTTGAAAAATTGGCGTTTTCGTAATTGGAAAGCTGCCCACATTTTTACTTCAGAGAGTCAGCATGTCATTTCATTTCAAGACCATCGCTCTGGCCGCTCTAGCTGCCACCA
>CALFSV010000287.1 GCA_937916485.1 uncultured Paracoccaceae bacterium
CAATTACGACTACGCCTACGATTAAATAGGCTAAGTTCAGGGCAACAACCGAAATGATGGGAGCTGCTGCATTTGGCAAAGCGTGGCGCAAAATCACGCGTCGTCGTGGCAGACCTTTGAGAAAGGCCATCTCGATATAGGGTTGCGACATTATCGCCAAGACTGAAGCGCGCGTCATTCGCAACATATGCGCCATAACCAACATCGTTAGGGTCAAGGCGGGCAGCGCCACCACATGGATCTTCTGCCAAAAGCCCATATCGCCATAAACGGTCGACAAAGATGGAAACCAGCCCAAATTAGTTGCAAAGACTAAAATCAAAATATATGCGATGAAAAATTCGGGCACCGAAATTGCGCCCAGTGTTAAGATGTTTGCGGCGCGGTCGATCCATTTTCCTTCATTAATAGCTGCTATTATTCCAAGGATAATCGCAATTGGCACGGCGATGGCCGCCGCATAACCTGCTAAAAATAAAGTATTATAAAGGCGTGGGGTAATTGTGGCCAGCACTTCACGTTTGTTGGTCATAGCTATACCCAAATCACCCTGCAGTGCATTGGTTAGCCATTCTAGATAGCGCACGTAAGCTGGGCGATCTAAGCCTAATTCAATGCGAAAGGCTGCCAGAGTTTCGGGTGTCGCCCCTTGCCCTAAAACAGCCGAGGCGACATCACCTGGCAGAATTTCTGTTGCTGCAAAAATCAAGAGAGTCACAGCAAACAGGGTCACACAACCTAGGAAGACCCGTGTCATAATTAATCGTAACATTTATCGGGTCTTCCCATTTATTTTAGCTTAAACTTAAGCAAACCAGCCCTTGGACGCGATACGGTTGTCATTCATATCGTAGCGCGCATGTGGCTGCACCCCCATAACTTTCGACGAATAACCGTCTAGGTAATCGGTAATAGCAAAGCATACCATGCCACCATCCTCGGCGATCATTTCTTGGCATTCGAAGTACTGCTCTTTACGTTTTGTCTCATCCAACTCAACCCGAGCGGCCTCAACCAACTTGTCAAACGCAGGAACGCGCCAATCCGAGTCGTTCCAGTCAGAACCCGAACCGTAGACCTGGGTAAAGGTTTGGTCAGCAGACAAACGACGGCCCCAGTAAACGGCGCAGAAAGGCTCTTTGAGCCAAACATTGTCCCAATACCCGTCAGCCGATTCTTTTTTCACATTCAATGTAATGCCGGCTTTGGACATTGATTCTTGGTAAAGCTGAGCGCAGTCTACCGCAGAGCCCCAAGCGCCTTCTGACGTTGAAAGCGTGATCTCGCCGCTGAGTCCAGATTTTTTAAAGTGGTAAGCAGCTTTGTCTGGATCATAGGCGCGCTGTGGCATGTCGGTGTTGTAATATGGGTTAAAGGCATCAAGTGTGTGATCGTTGCCTGGAACCGCATAGCCCGAATAGACTGAGTCAATGATTTTTTCGCGGTCGATGCCCCATTTTAGAGCTAAACGCAGATCTTTATTTTCGAAGCCTGGCGAAGTCACGCGTGACACGAAACAGAAGCGGTTACCCGTTCCTTTGGTACGCACGATGCTTAAGGCATTATTGCCTTTCATCAGATCCACTGTGCGAGCGTCCAAACGGTTGACCGCATCAACTTGGCCAGATTGCAGGGCTGCCGTACGTGCTGCAACATCTTGGATGTTCAAAAGTTCAACACGGTCGAAGTTTGCTCGGCCTTCTATCCAGTAGTCGCCGCGGTTTTCAAAGACCAAGCGTACGCCAGGTTCAAAGCTTGCCAGATTATAGGCACCTGTTCCAACTGGATTTTCCCAATCTGTGAAGCCGTTAGGGACAACAATCAGGTGGTAGTCACCTAAGATAACTGGAAAGTCAGCATTGCCAGACGACAAGGTAATAGAGATCTGACTAGGTGTGACCGCTTTAATATCTATGATTTGTTCTAAGATGCCTTTTGCTGGTGATTTTGTGTCCTCGCCACGGTGAATGCCGATTGAATAAAGAACATCGTCGGCGTCCAAAGTTTTGCCGTTCGAGAATTTGATCCCTTGACGCACATTGAAGATCCACTCAACAGCACCTGGTCGTGCTTCCCAGCTTTCGAGTAGGGCCCCGGTTGGGTTACCAGCATTATCAAATTCAATCATACTATCATAAACAGCCAATGAGGCTGCGATCATAACGCTGTCTGCATATGTTCGTGGGTCCAAACTGTCTGTCGCCGACCCGCCCTCCATGCCTATGCGGAAGGTACCACCTTTTTTTGGTGTTTCGGCAGCTTCAGCTTTTGAGAACATCGCACTAGCCGCTGATACTGAAAGGCCAGTCATAATTGCAAGTTGCATGAAATCACGGCGGGACCCGCCTGATCGTGTAGCCAAAAGCTCTGCGTCTTTCAGTTTTTTCGAAAAATCTTCCATTTATTAAAGTCTCCCTGTTGGTATTTGTCGTATTGTAACGCTTGATATTTACGGGTTTATGATGTTTCCAATCATCTGAAATATTTTCACCGACTGTAACAGATTGGCCTGCTGGTTGGAAGGATGATGGCTTGATGTTGTCCACTGAACAAGCGTTTTCTCGTCCCGAGTGGCGTTTGCAGTTTTAAAAACGCTCGAACGGATTGTGGGCAGAATGTGCCGCGAACTCGCGTCACCAACGCCTATCAACGGCGTGCTGCAGCATTGCGGAGTGATCTGTATTGTTGCTTTTGTGTGTTGTCTGGTTTGTTTGGGGCAATCACAGCGGAAGGGATTGCAGTCGGTGGTTTGTGACAAGTGCGTCGTAAAACAGCAGACCTATGATAGCGAATTGGCCAACTCAGAGGCAAGGGTGGGGGCTCAGTGATATGATTGTGTTGTTTGCAGTTCACAGCAAGTGTGCTGACCGCACCCCCAAACACCGTTTCGCGCAACTGTGTCTCAAGCACTGTGTTCCAAACATCATGTTGCCAACACAGTGTTCAAACCCGCGACTCGCAAACACTGTGTTCAACACAGTGTTTCAGCCCACGAACGCAGCACAAAACTGTGCGATGAGTGTGCAACACATTTCGTCAAAATGTGCGATACTTACAGCGTTGTTATTGTTGGCTTAAATGGTGCCCAGGGGCGGAATCGAACCACCGACACGAGGATTTTCAATCCACTGCTCTACCCCTGAGCTACCCGGGCACCGGGAACGCAATAACGTTCGGGTGAGCGCGTTCTAGGCGAGGGTTGGCGGGGTGTCCATAGGTTTTGGCGAAAATATCAATGGGGTTTGGGCGTATCGCCTTCGGCAGCGCGCGCGGCCTCGTCGAGAGCGGTCTCAATGTCCTCAAAGTCTTCGCTTGGGATCGCGTAGGATCCACTGAACCATTTGGCCAAATCGAGATCCGCGCAGCGTTTCGAGCAGAAAGGCCGGAAGGTTGGCTCCACCTTTTTGGAACAGATCGGGCAGCTCATGGCAGGGCAGTCTCCAGCGGCGCGCGGTCGCGCTTTCGTTGCAGCTCAAAATGGCCCAAAGGGGTCCATCCGACAAGGGCCGTGTCGATCGCATCGCCTTTGAACGCCGCGCGCAGGGCTTGCTCAAACTGGCGGCGGTCCTTCTTGGCCATAGGGGCCAGATCGAGCGTGATCTGCCCACCGAGGCCGCGCAGGCGCAACTGTCGGGGCAGCTCGCGCGCCGCCGAGAGGTTCGCCTTCAGCCCCGCCGCAGGGGTCGCATCACCCCCGGTGTTCACATCGACCGCCACCAGCGCGCGGGTGGGCTCAATAAACATCGACGCACCCGCGCTGAGAGGCGCCTGAGCGCCTGAGAGGGCCTCCAGCGCATCCATCACGCCTTCTGCCTCAAAGCCACCCGCAGAGGTCACCACATCCGCAGGCGCGGTCCAGTCGCGCCACGCAAGCTGGTGCGGGCCATAGCCTTCGGTCAGCACCTCCGCCTCGCCCTCGGTATCGGCCATCACAGCGGCGGCCAAATCGGCCATGGCGCGGATATCCTCGGCGATCTCGCCCGCCTCGGCCCCGTCGCAGGACGAGCGCAGGATCAGCCCCATCGCCTCGCCCCCCATCTCCGCATGCGCGATCTCCAGCAACGCGTCACGGCGCGCTTCATCTCGGATGCTGCGCGAGATGTTAAGCCCCGGCGCATCCGGCGTCACAATCGCATATCGGCTCTTGAAGAGGAGCTTTTGTGTGACCGGCAGCGCCTTGCCCGGTTCGGCATAGCCCGTCACCTGCACCAGCATCACCTGCCCCGGCGACAGCCCCTTGACCTGTCGCAAAAACGCAGGGCCGTCAGGCGTGCGCAGAAACATCCCCCCCTGCCCCTTGATGGGTCTGTCTGCGATGGCGCGGTAGATCGTGCCGGGGCGTGGTGCATCCACATCCACAAGCAAATCCTCAAGCCGCCCGCCCCGCATAAGCGCAGCCGCCTCCAGCGTGCCGATATGGTCCAGAACGATGGTATCGCGGCTCATGGCATCCTCCAGCCAGCGGCGCGCAAGAGCCCCGCCGTCTCGGCCAATGGCAGGCCGACAATTCCGGTGAACGAGCCAGATATCCACGGGATAAGCGCGCCCGCAGGCCCCTGAATCCCGTATCCGCCCGCTTTGCCCTGCCAGTCACCGGTGGCGATATAGGCCGCAATTTCGCCCTCTGAGAGGGGTTTCATCTTCACGGCGCTGACCACGTCACGCTCCCAGATCTGCGCACCCCGGCGCACAGCCACGGCGGTGATCACCCGGTGCCGCCGCCCGGACAGAAGCCGCAGGAACGCGCCCGCCTGTGTCCCATCCTCGGGCTTGCCCAAAATGCGCCGACCCAACGCCACGGTGGTATCAGCCGACAGCACGATGTCGTCGACGCCCGCCTCCACGGCGCGCGCCTTCTCAGCGGCCATACGCACGCAATAGGGGCGCGGCAGTTCCGCCTGCATCGGCGTCTCGTCAATGTCAGGGGGGCGGATATCATCCGCCACAACGCCGATCTGCGCCAAAAGCTCGCGCCTGCGCGGGCTTCCCGATCCCAGAATCAGCTTCATCTCACGCGCCCAGCATGACGGGCACACCGTTTACTTGAAGCGGTAATTGATCCGGCCCTTGGTCAGATCATAGGGGGTCATCTCAACCTGCACCTTGTCACCAGCCAGGACGCGAATGCGGTTCTTGCGCATTTTGCCTGCCGTATGTGCGATAATCTCATGGCCGTTTTCAAGCTCGACCCTGAATGTCGCGTTCGGCAGGAGTTCCTTGACGACACCGGGGAATTCGAGCGTATCTTCCTTGGCCATGGGGTCTCCTTCGATCCACATCTCCGCATAGCGCGGATTGGCGCACTAAATGGCCCCATTCGCAGGGGTTTTCAAGCACAGATTAGCCCAAGGCCCGCAATTGCGGAACACTGTGTCGCCCACCCTGATCGTCCCAGTGCAAACGGTTGAGAACCCCGCCATCGGCGCGCACATGGGCCACGGCCCCCAGATCGACCTCCGCGTAGGTCCAGCCGGGCTGGTTGAGCACCCCTTCAGCGATCACGCCGTTGGGCGGAAAGCCCACATCCGGCGGGCCAAAGATGCCGCCCATGCCGGTGCCCTCATCCACCGCCGGACACCACGGCGCATAGCCCACGATCGAGGACATGACGCTGACGCATTGCGCCTCCATCGCGCGCGACTGCGCCCCGATCCGGACACGGGTATAGCCCGCCAGCGCCTCGGTGCAGGACGGCACCAAGAGAAGGTCTGCTTCCGACACCGCGCGGCCCAGAAGGGGAAACTCGCTGTCGTAGCAGATGAGGATTGCAATCTTGCCCAGTGCGGTGTCGAAAATCTCAAGCCCGCCACCGGGGATCACATCCCACGGATCGCGCTCAAACCGGGTCATGATCTGCTTGTCCTGAATGCCCCGCCCGCCCGTGGGCGAAAAAAGCCGCGCCCGGTTCACGGGCCGCGCGCCGATTGCGGGATCGAACACCGGTGCCGAGGCCGCGAGGATATGCACACCGTAACGCGCCGCGAGATCGCTGTGCAGATCATCCACATCGCCGATCACGTCCGACACCGCATGCAGGCAGCGCTCCAGATCCGCCGCCGCCTCGGGGCCCGC
>CALFSV010000288.1 GCA_937916485.1 uncultured Paracoccaceae bacterium
TTCGGCAGAGCATTACCAACAAAACGCCAAATTAGCAGCCACACTCAAAGTGAAGTTTTCAGGTGAAACTGAGCGTACCGCGCGACACAGTTCATCCTTTTCTAGGAACAAGAAGATGTCAGATAAAAAAATGTATATGCACCAATCCATCGCACAGTCCGTGCGCGATCATGGCATTGAGACCATGTTTGGCTTGGTGGGCGACGCCAACCTTTTCATGGCAAACCACTTTGTTAACGGATGCGGTGGAACGATGGTTCCTGCAGCCCACGAGGGCGGCACAGTTCTGATGGCTCAGGCCTACACGCAAGTCACTGGAAACGTCGGCGTTGCGACAGTGACCCAAGGCCCGGGCCTGACAAATTGCTTTACGGCCCTTAGGGAAGGCGTGGTTGCCCGTCGGTCTATGGTCCTTTTGTGCGGTGATACGCCTGTGACAGCCCCGTTTCATCCCCAGAATATTGACCAGCGCGAGGTCGTAAAAGCCACTGGTGCAGGGTTCGAGCAGGTGAAATCTCCCGAAACGGCTGCACGGGATGTCGCGACTGCATTCTACCGCGCCCGCAAGGAAAGACGACCCATTGTTGTGAATATCCCCTCTGATTTCATGTGGTCAGAAGTGGAGTATGAGACAGTTATCTTCCCATTTCACGAAGCCGCGACTGTCATAACCGAAGGCCCCGTTCATGAAGAAGCCATAGGAATGATAGCTTCCGCAAAGCGGCCTTTGATCCTTGCTGGAGCGGGCGCAGTCGGGGCCAAGGACAAGTTAATCGCGCTCGCCGAAAGATTGGAGGCACCGCTGGCAACAACGTTGAAGGGCACCGGCTTGTTCGCAGGTCACCCCAACAATATTGGCTACTTCGGCACTTTGAGCACTTCTGAAGCCCTTGACGTTATCGGGGCTGCCGATTGCATCATTGCCTTTGGTGCATGGATGCATTTCCTGACGACAGATCGTGGCGCGTTGCTAAAAGGAAAGCGCGTTATCCAAGTTAACAACAGTCAGTCCGACATAGGCACCTTCTACCAGCCTGATGCGGTCCTGATCGCGGATTCTGGCCAAACCGCTGACAACATTCTGTATTGGATGGACGAAGCAGAGGTGGTTCCCTCGGGATTTGCCAAGGAACTGCCTGCGCACGATATTGCAGCACACCCGAAGGGAAATCCAGAGGCGTCCTCCGATGGACGCATCAACCTTGAATATGCTCTTGATCGTTTGAACGAGACACTGCCTGAGAACCGGATCATGCTCACAGATGGGGGGCGCTATATTACAGAAGTTTGGTGCCGTGTGGGCGTGCCCGATCCCAATAGTTTCCATATGAGCGATAACTTTGCAGCTATTGGACAAGGCATGCAGCAAGCGATTGGCGCGGCCCATGGCGATCCGTCCCGGCCAGTTGTTCTCTTTATGGGGGACGGAGGTTTCATGATGGGCGGCGCGAACGAGTTCAACACTGCTGTGCGAACGGGCTGTGATCTTATTGTGATTATCTGCAACGATTCAGCCTATGGCGCCGAGCATATTCAGATGTTGGATCGGGACATGGATCCAGCGCTCACCGAATTTGAATGGCCTTGTTTCGCAGATGTATCCAAATCCCTTGGCGGACAAGGCGTGGAAGTGACGTCGCCCGCAGAGCTTGAAGTTGCGATCAAAGCAATCCACGCTCGGACAGGGCCAATTATTGTGGACCTGAAACTTGACCCGAACAAAGTGCCACGTATGCGTATGTGACGGCCACGTTTGTAGTTGTGGATAGAGCGAGATGCATTGGCAAATATCAGGCAATAGCGACATGCGTAAACCGATCAAAGAAAAACGATGCACGCACCCCAATGGATATGAGCGGCGCAGGGGGTGTCCGCCGTGGCCTTTCACTCAGCAGGCAACACTGAAATGGCTATGAAGAAATATCTACAATTGGCCGTGATCCTCGGGTCGGGGACGGTTGGCGCATTGCTGGCGCAGTGGCTCGGATTGCCGATCCCTTTCCTGCTTGGCAGCATGGCGATGTCGGCAACAGTTTCACTGACTACATTTTCCCGCACTGGTGAACGGCTGTGGTTTCCGGCCCGTCTGCGCCATGTCTTCATCGCCGTCATTGGCATTATGATCGGAACGACTTTCAACGCTGATGCGCTGAACGCCGCTTCTGACCTTGCCATCACTTTGCCCGCCATGGTGTTATTTTTAGCAATTGCGCAAATCGTCAACTTTGGAATATTCCGTCGGATCGGTGGGTTTGACAGCGTCACGGCGAAATACGCTGCCATGCCCGGTGGCCTGATCGAAGCGGTTTCACTGGGTGAAAAAGCGGGCGGTGATGTGGAGGCGCTCAGCCTCCAGCATTTTGTTAGAATCGTCTTGGTGATTGTTTCGGTACCCCTGCTTTTTCAGTTGTTCACGGGTGAAATCGTCGGCAGTGCAGCCGGAAAAACGCTGGAAAGGGCCGCCGCTGAGTGGCAGGATTGGATGCTGTTTTCTGTCTTGGTGCCATTCGGCATTATGCTCGGCTCTTTACTAAAACTTCCTGCCGGTCCTCTAATAGGCCCTTTGGTTTTGACGGCTATCTTTCAGGCCACCGGCGTTATTGATTTGAATGGCCCTGACATGCTGGTCAGTGTTGCACAATTGGTGGTCGGCTCCGCGCTTGGCTCGAATTTTGCCCGCTCCACCCCAAGACGACTTTTGTCTGCATTTTCTCTTGGTGTTTTGTCTGTTGGCGCGACCCTCGCTATCGCTTCGGGTTTTGCATTGCTGCTCGAACGAGCGGTTCCTATGACATTTGAGGCACTGCTGATCAGCTTTGCTCCGGGGGGGGTAACCGAGATGAGCCTTGTGGCGCTCAGCCTTGGCGTGACACCTGTGTTGGTCACAACGCACCATCTCTTCCGTATCATCTTGACGGTGACAGTTGCCGGAATACTGACAGGGCGCACGAACCACATTGGCAAAGGATAGCCGATTTCTTAAGGTGTCATATGACCATTATTCAAGCTCGTAAAAGCTGTTGCGCGCCAGCCCGATCAACGCATTCAGATCCTCCAACAACCGCGGAAGTGGTCAAATCGGCTGCTCTACGCGTGGCGCCGGATGCCATTGTGATTTCGGGTGCAAAGGCTTTGGTCGGCACACGGACGCCAGAAATTCCTGAGGATGGCGAAGATCCAGTGCGCGAAACGCGCGTCAAATCGTTCAGGATTGGCGCAACCACAGTCACCAACGCCCAGTTTTCTGAATTCATCGACGCCACTGGTTATGTGACCGAAGCCGAACGTTTCGGCTGGTCATTTGTTTTCTGGGCGCAAGTGCCGGACAGCGTTGGCGCGACCCAAGGTGTTGCGGAGGTCGAGTGGTGGCGCCGTGTGGACGGGGCCAACTGGCGCGACATAAACGGGCCGGG
>CALFSV010000289.1 GCA_937916485.1 uncultured Paracoccaceae bacterium
GATTCCGACGCGTTTCTTCATCATCATTGGTCTGTGGTGTAATTCGCCGTCAAGTAATAATAAGAATAAAATATTCCTGACGAGAATAATTTGGGTGCAAGAATCGGGGCCCCGAGGGACAGACTGAATTCGCGAAAAACTGGTTAAAAAATTAGCGATTAGTTAACTATATTGGGCTGAGTTTGATGGCGTGATACCGGGCCTCCTTGGGTTGGATGGGCTGATTCTCTGTTTGGCAGGTCGTGATGCCGTGCGGACCAGCCTGAGGGTGTACGAAACGCTGTCGCGATACGTGTGGTTGCGATGAAAAGGTGCTGTTCCGGGTCATCGCGTCATCCGAAGGTAAAAGGCCGAAAGCTTGGCCGGCAGGGTTGCGATGTCGGTGATCTGCACGCAGGTTTTGCGCCCGAAAATCTCGGTATGGCGTTGGCCTGCGTCGTTGCCCAGAGCGACGCAGATGGCGTCGATCCCTTGAGCGCGCATCCTCTGAACCGCGCGGCGCGCGTCTTCGACCAGATAGTCGGCATCGGGCATGTCGATGTCCGAAGGTGCGCCGTCCGTGACCAGCAGGACAATTTTGCGATAACGTGGCAGCCCATCCAAATCACGACAGGCATAACGCAGGGCAGCGCCAATACGCGTGGAAAAGCCAGGGTGCAGCCCGGACAGGACCGACGCGGTTGTTTTGTCCAGTGGGGTGTCAAACGTCTTGACCGGGACCACGCGCATATCGTGGCGACCCGCCGAGCTGAAGGCCGTGATGGCAAGATCATCACCCAGTTGCGCCATGGTGCTGGCAAGGATCGCCGCGGCGTCGCGCTCCATGTCCAGAATAGTAAGGTTCGGCCCGGCCGGATCGGCTGTCGACTGCGATATGTCGAGCAACAGATGCACGGCGATTGACCGTGGCGGGGGGGTGATTCTCTCGTAGACGTTCGGGTCCGGTTGACGGTTCGATCTGAGCGCGATTGCAGTGTCGATCGCCGCATCCAGATCCAGTGTTTCGCCTTCAAGCTGTTGCTTGAGTTTGCGCCGCTTGCCGGTTTCGCTTGTCGCAACTGCCTTTTGAATGCGCGACAGGGCGGCGCCGTGCCGGTCTTGCAACTGATCCCAAAACCCCGGATCGCCGGGCACAGGATCATAGGCGTTTACGCTGACCCAGTCATCGCGTTCGATCCCGCCGTGATAGTCGTATTCCGGCAGGCTCGCCATCTTGCGCCCGGCCTCCGGGTCCGCCGCCATTGTCTTGACGGGCTCCAGCACATCTGGCGTTTCGGGCTTTGCCTGCTCTTGTTTGCGATCTTGCCGTTGGTCGTGCGTTTCGGTCCGGCGCAGGTCGGCCAGAGGGGCTTCAAGCTCTTGTGAAGGCGGTGGCGTTTCGGGGTCTGCTGGCAGGTCCCAAAGACCCAAATTGTCGTCGCGATAGGCGGGCTGAACAACATATCCGACAGCATCGAACTGTACACGCGTTTGCCCCAGATCGTTGCCAAGAATATTGCCGATCTGGCGCGAGATGGCCGGATCATGCAAACGCCCCGCAGCGGCTTGGAACATCTTCACACCCTTTTTTACCCATCCGTGGGTTGGGTGAAATTCCGGATCGATCAAGGCGCGCGCGAGGCCGGAAAACAGGTTTTGGGCGGTGGGCACCCCGTCGTGTTGCGCCGTGTGAAAGGGGCACCACAAACGATGAAGACCCGGCATGTCGCGCATGGTCAGTGTTTCCACTCGCGCATCTTCGATCAGAGATACGACGGCGACTTGCAAGGGCTTGAGTTGGCCCAGTTTGAATTGTGCTCCGCCATAGGTTTTATGCGCGCCGACATGTGCGATGGAGGCGCGGTAAAGCTGTTGTTCCTGCCCGCGAAACCCTGAAAAGGCCGACGGCATCTGGATCAAGCCGCCCGAAAAAGTCGTCCGCCGTACGGAGCCGCCGTTTGGCCCCCTGGACCCTGCTTCGCGCAGCAGCGGGGTCTGCTGCCAGAGCGCGGTGTAAAACGACTTTAAACCGCTCTCGAGGCTTGGGAAATTCGCCTTGCCAGCAAAGCGTTCAAGAAGCCGCAGCGCCTCGGGTGTTTCAAGTTGGAAATAAGCGATGGCCTGTTCGCCATCCTGCCCGGCGACGCGCATCCCCGTTTGGACCCATGCCCCAAGCGGGTCGAGCCCCAGCCGGTCAAACAGCATCTCACTGCGCGACAACAACGGTAGGACCGCCTTTGGGTGTTTTCGCAGAACAGCCGCGATCATCTCGCGCCACTGACCGAACTGTTGCGGGTCCTTGAGTTTGACAGCCATGACCGGGCAAAGATCGAGGAACGCTCCGGCCGTGCGCGGCCTTGCCTTGATGGCGATGCGCGAGGCATCCGTGGCCAGTGCGATGGCCTGATCGGGTCCAACCTGCGTGGCGACACGCGGCGCGGCCGAGGCGAAAGCGCGCAAGACGGCGGCCCCGTATCCAGCGCCCTCTAGACGGTCATAGGCGCGCAGATACCCCTCTCGATGCGCACCTTCAAAGGCTTTGCGCAATGTGGGCGACAGGCCCTCTGATCTGATCCAGTCAGATACAAGCATCGACAGCCGCCGTGAGGGTTGAGCGCATTTCAGGGTCGTCGGTGATGGGAATGATCAGTGCGAATTCGCACGCCGCAGCAATCGGCAGACCCGCAGACATCAACCGGCCCGCGTGGATCAGCATCCGGGTGGAGGCGCCCTCATCCAGACCCTTGCCCCGCAGATTGCGGCTTTTGCCTGCGATCTTGGTCAGTCGCTCTGCGTCCTGCGGGTTCAGTCCGGCTTCGGAGGCGACGATATCGGCCTCGATCTGGGCAATGGGATAGTCGAAATCCAACGCGCAAAATCTTTGCTTGGTGGATTCCTTGAGGTCTTTCAGCACACTTTGGTAGCCGGGGTTGTAAGAGATCACCAACTGGAAGTCCGGATGCGCCTTGACCAGTTCACTCTTCTTTTCCAGCGGCAGAATACGGCGGTCATCGGTCAGCGCATGAATGATGACGGTGGTGTCTTGGCGCGCCTCAACGATCTCGTCCAGATAACAGATCCCGCCCTCGCGCACCGCTTTGGTCAGTGGGCCATCCTGCCAATAGGTGCCGTCCGGCCCCAAAAGGTAGCGCCCGACGAAATCAGAGGCGGTCATGTCCTCGTGGCAGGCGATGGTGACCAGTGGCTTGCCCAGTTTCCATGCCATATGCTCGACAAACCGCGTCTTGCCGCACCCCGTAGGTCCCTTCAGCATGACCGGCAAGCGCGCCTCATAGGCCGCCGTGTAGAGCGCAACTTCGTTGGCACTTGGGTAATACTTGGGTTCTTCGCTGAGGCGGTAGCTATCGAGTGACATGCGTTTTCCATCAATACGTTGACCGGCGGACTGCCCGCCGGTCAGACTGTCGGTTACCGATGCGGTTCAGTGGTCTTTTCGTTTGGCAGACCGTCGATCGGGCACTCTTCGGTGCCGACGGTGCTGCGGGTCATCGCCTCGACCATTTCGCGGGTGCCTTCTGGGTCTTCGACCCATTTACGGTAGAAGTCATAGGGCATCTCGGCGGTGCCTTTGTCGCCATCGCCCGAGTTCATCATGCCGGTGTAGCCACGGTGGACGAGCTTGAAGAGGTGGTTGTTGGATTGCATGGTCCGGCGCGCTTCGCGGATGGCCGAAACGGACAGTGGCGCGTATTGAATGCCCATTTCCTCGGTTCCGCATTCGCCAAGCGTACGCCCGTCAAAGCCGCAGAGCGTGGAGTGCCCAAAGAAGGTATAGACCCCGTCAAAGCCGGTGGCATTGGCCACGGCGACATAGGTATTGTTGGCCCATGCCATCGCCTTGGCCATGGTGATCTGCTGTTCCTTGGCGGGGTACATGTAACCCTGACAGCGGATGATCAGTTCGGCCCCCTTCATTGCGCAGTCGCGCCAGATTTCGGGGTAGTTGCCGTCATCGCAGATGATCAGCGAAATCTTCATGCCCTTGGGGCCGTCGCTGACATAGGTGCAGTTGCCGGGATACCAGCCTTCAATTGGCACCCAAGGCATGATCTTGCGGTATTTCTGAACGATTTCGCCCTTGTTGTTCATCAAGATCAACGTGTTGTAGGGCGCTTTGTTCGGGTGGTCCTCGTGGCGCTCGCCGGTCAGGGAAAACACGCCCCAGACGTCAGCCGCAATGCAGGCTTCGGCAAAGATGGCCGTTTCTTCGCCGGGGATGGACGCGGCGGTCTCGTACATCTCTGTTTCGTCATACATGATGCCTTGGGTGGAGTATTCGGGGAAAATCACCAGATCCATGCCGGGCAGGCCCCGCTTCATGCCCTTGAGCATTTTCGCGATGTTGTGACAGTTTTCGATCACCTCAGCCTTGGTGTGCAGGCTGGGCATTTTGTAGTTCACCACGGCCACGCCGACAGAGTCGTGGCTGCTTCCAATATCACCATGATGCATTGTGTATTCTCCTTTTGAGGTCAGAATTCGAATTTGCGTGGAGGTTGGTCATTTGCGGCGCTCGGCAGGCGGCGTGCCGTCCAGCGTCGTGGCGGCGGCGCGCCACATGGAGGTCATTGCCTTGGTCAGGGCCGCCCCGTCCGAGGCCAGAAACCGGATCAACGCGATGCCCCGGTCCTTGAAAACGGACAGGCCCGGATAGATGCCGGGCAGGGCCTCTGCGGCCTGCAGCATCTTGGGGCCAGTGTGGGGATCACCGACAACAATCATCATGCCGGAACAGGCAAAACCGCCAGTGCGGGCTGGCCAGTCGCTGCCCGCCAGTTCAAAGCGGTCCAGCAACAAAGGCCCTTTGGGTCCCAGAATTTCAACTTCATTCTCAAGCCAGGCGAACGGGCGCGCGCATCCTTCGGGGTCATGGCTTAACTGCGCATCTGCAAGGATTACGCGTGCGTCCTTGCCGATCCTTGCGGTAACGCGATTGCACAGTTTGGCGCCGGTCATCAGGATCGCGGGGTCGGGCAGATAGTCCAGCCGCGCACCGTCCTTGACGGTCAGGGACACTGTTTGCGTGACGCCTTCGCGTCCGCGCGCATCATGCACGATGGTCGAGGCCTGTGTGGTGACATGCGCCTGCGCCTGCGCCTCGGCGGTGATGTCCAGCGACAGGTCATCGCCGGAATAGACGCCACCCGAAGACGATTGCAGATACAGCGTCGCCATGCCCTTTGGATCACCGGGGTGATGGAAGGGCCGTGTGATGTGGAACGGATGTGGCGTGTACTGACGCGCAAGGTGCGTGCGCCCGGCGACAGTGCGAAACTGAAGCTCTGCTCGCACAGGTCGCGTGCCCAGTTTTATGTTGTCCAGCGCATTCACGCTGGCACCTCGTGAAACAGCAGATCGCGTGCAAGCATGTCGACGATATCGCTGACACCGATGACGCGGGCGCCTTTGCAGCAGCAGCCAATGACCGGAGTTTCGCCGCGTATCTGGGCTGCCTCTGTCAGGATTCCGTCCGCATCCACAAAGACATGCGGCGCAAGATCCAGCTTGTTGATGACCAAAAGATCGCTTTGCAAAATGCCCGGGCCGCGTTTGCGCGGGATGTCGTCGCCCTGGCCGACGTCGATGACGAACATCCACCAATCCACCAGATCAAGCGAGAAAGTGGAGGCCAGATTGTCACCACCGGATTCAATGAGGATCAGGTCAAGGTCGGGAAAGCGCGCCTCAAGATCATCGGCGGCGGCGATGTTCAGCGTCGGATCTTCGCGGATGACGGTATGGGGGCAGGCCCCGGCCTCGACGGCCGAAACGCGTTCGGGATCAATGAGACCCCCGGCCTGAAGGCGGCGTGCGTCTTCCTTGGTCACCAGATCATTGGTGACCACGGCCACTTCGATGTTACGCTCTTTGAACACCGGCATCATCGCTTCGATCAGCGCCGTTTTGCCAGACCCAACGGGTCCGCCAATCCCGATGCGGGCAGGGCCCGGGGTGCTGCGTTTGGCGAGGGGGATAAACTGGTTCATCGCAGCATGTACCTTTGTGTCAAAGGCAGTTTGTCCGCCGGCTCGCAGGTGGCCAGTTCGCCGTCTACAAAGACCTCGAATGTGGCTGCATCCACGGTGATGTCGGGACAGGCGTCGTTGAGTAACATGTCTGATTTGCGCAAGCTTCGGGTGCCTTGGGCGGGCAACAGTTGCTTGGTCAGGCCAAGCCGTTCCGACACCCCACCGTCGATGGCACGCGGGTTCACGAAACATGCGCCACAGGCTTGCGCGGCCTTACCAAACGACCCCCATTGCGGGCGCATGATCAGCGGCTCGCAGGTCATCAGCGACGCGGCACTGTCGCCCATGGCACCCCAGGCAATGAAACCGCCCTTGACCACCAGTTCTGGTTTGATTCCGAAATAGCCGGGCTTCCACAGAACGATGTCTGCCATTTTGCCGGGTTCAAGCGAGCCAATGTGGTCCGCAATCCCAAAGGACTTCGCCGCATTGATCGTGTATTTCGCGATATAGCGTTTGATCCGAGCATTGTCGCCTTTGGCCACGGTTTCTTCGGGCAGACGCCCGCGCTGGACGCGCATCTTTGAGGCCAGTTGCCATGTGCGCGTGATCACCTCGTGGATGCGCCCCATGCCTTGGCTGTCAGATCCCAGCATCGAGATCGCACCGATGTCGTGCAGCACGTCTTCAGCAGCGATGGTCTGGGCGCGAATGCGGCTTTCGGCAAAGGCCACGTCTTCGGGGATCGACGGGTTGAGGTGGTGGCACACCATCGTCATGTCGAGATGTTCGTCGAAGGTGTTGATGGTGAACGGATTGGTCGGGTTGGTGGACGAGGGCAGGCAGTTTGACAGGCCCGCCACTGTTATGATGTCAGGCGCGTGACCGCCGCCCGCACCTTCGGTGTGGTACATATGGATCGTTCGACCCGCGATGGCCGCAAGCGTGTCTTCGACAAAGCCGCTTTCGTTCAGGGTGTCGGTGTGAATCTGGACCTGAAAATCCAGCTCATCCGCGACCGTCAAACAGGCATCAATGGCGGCAGGCATAGAGCCCCAATCCTCGTGGATCTTGAGCCCCAGGCAACCATTCTCGATCTGTTCGACCATCGCTTCGGGTTGATGCGCGTTGCCGCGCCCCAGAAAGCCGAAATTCATGGGCCAGTGTTCGGCGGCCTGCAGCATCTTGCCGGTGTTGAACACGCCGCCGCAATCAATCCCGACGGTGATCGGTCCGAGGGAGCCGCCTAGCATGGTCGTGATCCCCGACGAGATCGCGTGCTCTACAAGTTGTGCACTGTCGAAATGGACATGCACGTCGATGGCGCCTGCAGTGGCGATCATCCCTTCAGCATCGCGCACAGTCGTGCCAGCCCCGACAATCAGGCGGGGGTCCACACCATCCATCGTGGCTGGGTTGCCTGCCTTGCCGATGGCCACGATCTTGCCGTCCTTGATGCCGATGTCGCCTTTGACGATCCCGGCGACGGCGTCGATCACAACCACGTTGCAGATCAGCATATCAAGCGATCCACCCGCACTTGTCACGCCCACGGCCATGCCCAGACCGTCGCGCAGGGTCTTGCCCCCGCCATGCAGGCATTCATCGCCGTAATGGGTAAAGTCGTGCTCGATCTCGGCCCACAGCTCTGTATCGCCAAGGCGGATCATGTCGCCCGTGGTGGGGCCAAACATTGCGGCGTATTCTGAACGCGTCATCGTAACCATGATCAGGCCCCTTTGAATCCGGCAGCCTGAGCGCGCTTGATCGCCTCTGCCTTGTTGGTTTCGTTGACAACGCCGTTGGTCAGGTTGTTGAGGCCGGACAGACGTTTTTCGCCGCCGAAGGTGCACAGGGTGACCTCTTTTTCCTGACCCGGTTCGAAACGCACAGCGGTGCCCGCCGGGATATCAAGGCGGAAGCCGAAGGCCGCTGCGCGGTCCATGTCCAACGCCTTGTTGGCTTCGAAAAAGTGGTAATGGCTGCCGATCTGGATGGGACGGTCACCTGTGTTGCGGACTGTCATCGTGATGGTGCTGCGCCCGGCATTCAGCTCGATGTTACCTTCTGCGACGCGGAACTCGCCGGGGCGGGGGGAGGTGCCCTCGACAGGGTTTTCACCGGGCCGAATGGGATCATGGACTGTGACCAACTTGGTGCCGTCGGGAAACACTC
The DNA here is from genome assembly GCA_937916485.1 of uncultured Paracoccaceae bacterium. Next base: position 8,145 of record CALFSV010000289.1, read on the forward strand.
CCTCGACCTGTATCATTGGCATCAGATCGTCCACGCCCGGCATGACGTCATCCGTCGTCAGGATGGTCGATCCAAAACTGATCAGATCGGCCACGCTGCGCCCGTCGCGGGCGCCTTCAAGGATTTCGTCGCAAATGAGCGCAATCGCCTCGGGGGCATTCAAGGTGCGCCCGCGCGCGCGGCGCTTACGCGCCAGCTCTGCTGCCGTGAAAATGGTCAGTCGTTCCAGTTCGGTCGGGGTCAGTAGCATTCGTATTCCTTGGTCTTTCAGGTGGCGAAAAGGCTGGCATGGACGGTTGCGCGGCGCACCGCGGCGATCTCGGACAGGGGTGAAAAGCTGCCTGCCCGGGGCGGGCAGGGGCTGTTCAGACCGGCCGCCATGAGCGGGGCCGTCTGGGCAAGCAGGGATTGCGCTTCGATTGCGCCCAGACAGCCCAAACGCACAGCGGCCGAGACAAAAGCCATCACGGCGGCGTTGAGCGCGCCAGCTTCCATGTGCGGGGTCGAAAGCCCCAGACCGGCTGACACCACGGCTTGCACCACAGGCTCGTATCCGGCGGCGCTTGCACGGCCTGCCTTGGCAATCGCGGCCTCGTAGGCGGCGACATGCGGGGTTGCGATGCGGCTATGCACGGACAACATCGCGCGTCCGATCCTGCGCGATGCATCGGCCAGCCTGTCTGAGGTGTTCTGCAAATGACACCGCGCATCGATTTCGAGCAGGCGTTCGGTGTCTTCGGCCACATCCCGTGCCTCTGCCAGAAAGGGGCGGTCAAAACTGAACCAACGCGGCATGATTTGCCGTGTCAAAATACGGTGGACGTCCGCCGCGTCACGCACGCGCCCCTCGTTCTTGAGGGTTTCCAGACCGGACGAGAACGCAAACGCACCGGACGGAAAGGCGCTGTCGGTGGTCTGCAGCAGCCGGAGAAGCGCATGCGCATCACTCATGGCCCATCATTCCCGCCCGCCGGGTCTGGGCGGATGTCGCCCGCCTGCAACATGGGCTCCAGCCTGTCGAGATAGACGCGCGCTTCGGTCTCGACCGCAATCAAAAGTACCTGATCCTCAAAGCGGACACGCCAATGCAGGTTGCCTGCAAAATACCCCAACCTAAGCGCGGTTGCGGCGTCACGGGCCACAAAGCGCAGCCATTCTTCCGTTTCCACGCGCACCACGAGAGCCGCCGTTTCGTCGATGGCCAGCACTGCACCATCGAACAACTGCTGGTCACGTGGCAGAGCGATCGCAATCTGACGCCCCGCATCCGTGACACCTCTGAACCGTCTCCGTGCGAGGTCGGTTCTGGGCAGGCGCAAGTGATCAACGGCATGTGCGTGATCAAGCCGATGCAGCTGATCACGGATACCCTCCTGATCAGAGTGTCCGATAATGTCTGAGATAACGTTCATGCCGTTTTGACACGTCTGGAGACGCACCTGTGGCGCAGATGTTGGAACATCGGACTACTCCTGAAATTGAGACAGCGCGCAGAATGGCCAAAGCACGGACGCAACATGGCGCACGTTCAACTTTGAGGCTGTGTCGTGCCGTCTAGTTGGTCACTTTACGCATCATCAGATCCGAAAAGCGTATTTCATTAAGTGTTTTGGTGGATACGGCTACGCCGCACGGACGATCACGTCAGTTCAGTGTTCGCACTTGCGCAGTTGTATGACCCGGATGCAGCACTGCACCCGCCGTTCGTGCGCACAATGATCGGTAGAACGCATTTCGCATGGCCTCTTCAGGACTGCCAAGCGTCTATGGTTGGCAATCTTTGAAAACTATACATCTTTTCCTTTGATTGACAATAGTTCGCTGGCGTCGATAACCGCCTGCGCCATGTGATAGATCGAAATTCGCTTTGCCATTGCCTGTTCTCTAAGCACTTTATGCGCGTCAGGCTCAGTCAAACCGTGCATTTCCATGTAAATCGACTTGGCCTGGGCAACGATTTTGTGGCCGGTGATTCTCTGTTCCAGCTTTGCAATGTGCTCTTTGTCGGCGATCTGTTTCTGCCAGATCGCGTGTGCGACGACCAGATTGGTCAGCACGCCAAAGCTCTTGACCGGTTTGGATGTGGCCGCCGTGGCATTCACGTCCAACAACAGTTCCAGCATCGCCGGATTTTCGTAGTTCACCACGCCGATGATGGTCGGCCCGGGCTGTTCAACCCGTTTCAGCATGGCCTTGATTTCGTCCTGATGATCAAAGAACAAACCAACAAACGCCACATCAAATTTCGAAGGCAGGGTCTCCGGGGGGGGCCAGATCAGAGCGTTGCGGCATCCGATCCGCCCCAGTTGTTCAAGGATCATTTTCCCGTCCTCGTCGGGCGGGTGGACAACGGCGACAAGGATGTCGCGCAGATTCTTCAAACGAAAACGCGCCATTATCGATCCGTCTCCCTCAAATCTGCATATGGAATGTCGTCTGGATCATCCAGTTGCATCAGATAGGGAGAGGGGATCACCGGCGCGGAAGCTTCGCGCACGATTTGGAATTCTCCTTCTGCGTTGACGATGGCCACACGTGGCCAGAGCAGGGTATGATTTGTCTTTGCGTCAATGCGCACCATGCCTTGAGGCGCATCAAACAGGACCGTTGGCAGAATGCGCATCAGTGTTTCGCGCTCTGTGGTTCCGACCTGTTTTACGGCTTCGGCAAACAGTTTGACCTGAAAATATGCCGCTTCGGATTCTGCACACAGCGGCGTATCCTCTCCGAAACGTTCGCGAAAGCGGGACACGAAACGGCGGTTTGCGTCGTTTTGGATGACACTGAAATAGGGCGCGACCTTGATGTTGCCTTCGGCGGCATCTTTGCCGATGGCGGCCATCTCAAGTTCGCCTGCCGTGACCGAACAGATCGGAGACTGCGTTCTGTCAAACCCGGCCTTGTCGTAGGCCTTGTAGAAATCGACGGCCCCTTCACCCACCATAGTAGAAAATATGATGACAGGACCGCTTTGCTTGATCCGGGCAATGACATCGTCGATGTCTTTTTTCGTGATCGCCAGCGGAACATAAACTTCGTCCACGACTTCTGCGCCTCGATTGGACAGAAGGTCGCGCATCAGGCTGTTGATTTCGTAAGGAAATACGTAGTTCGACCCGACGAAGAAATACCGGCTTCCGTAGTTTTGTGCCATGAAGTCGGCCAGCCATTTGGCATTCTGGTTGGGCGCCGATCCCGAATAGATGCAACCGTTTGCGTATTCGAAACCCTCATAGTGTGTGGGGTAGAACAGCATTGTTTTATGGTCACTGATAGTCGGAAGAACAGCCTTGCGGCAGGATGACATGTAGCAGCCAAACAAGGCTTCGACCTTGTCCTCCACGATCAACCGTTCGGCTTCGGCCCGAAATTGAGCGGGGTTGGAACTTGTGTCATTGCCCGAGAACAAAAGCTCCTCGCCCAACAGCCCACCGCTCTGATTGATCTCTTCGATCGCCAGCAGGGCTGCGTTGCGTTGGTTGGTCTCGACCGCCGAGGTGACACCGGTACTTGAATAGAGAAAGCCGATACTTACCGGTGTTTTTCTGGGATCCATCTTGTAATCCTGTACAATTGTCACCCGCCAGTTGCACCAGCAAGCATGACGGGTCGTAGCGCATCTTGTTCTGGCGATCAACGCAGACACAATACGCCTGAGGCCGAAAACGGGCGGCTGGACGCCATTCCATTTACGCGGCGGTGATTAAATGGGCGAAAGCGGTGCTATTTGCTCAATTGAGGGTCGTATCAGGCGGGAAAAGCCATCCTGCGGAGAATTTCCGTCTTTTGGACTGGTCGATTCGAAAGGCGTCGGGCCTTCTGTCCTTCGATCATGCCAAACGTTGGTGGAGCGTTTCCTGATCAGAGGTGGTCGCAGGATTTCGGACCAGTAGTTAAGGTGGATCAACTTGTGAAAG
>CALFSV010000290.1 GCA_937916485.1 uncultured Paracoccaceae bacterium
TCAGATCGCCCAAACGCAGCTCAAAGGAATCAAAGCCGCGCTGCTCTTCTTCCTTCACAACGTTTCTGCGCGAAAATCTACGCAAGATCATGCTACCTGCCCTTCACTGCTGAGGCTTTTGCCCGAAAAGTCGATTCGAGCACTGCCCTTTGTTTCGAACAAGATAGCACATGCCAAGATTTATTGCACCTGCCAAGCCTCAGGCGGACATTTCGGCACGGTTCAGCGCACAGTGACTCCAAAGCGCGTCCATAGCAGTCACCAGCTTGTCCATTTCGCGCGGCCCGTGGACCGGTGATGGGGTGAAGCGCAGACGCTCTGTGCCGCGTGGCACCGTGGGATAGTTGATGGGCTGCACATAGATGCCATAGCGCTCTAGCAGCATATCGCTCAGCTTTTTGGTATGAACCGGATCGCCGACAATGACGGGGATAATGTGGCTGCCGTGATCGATGATCGGCAGACCCATCCCTTTGAGACGCATCTTCAGAATTTTCGCTTGTGTCTGGTGCTGTTCGCGCAGCGTCCGGTCCGTCTTGAGAAACCGCACGGAGGCCGCAGCCCCTGCCGCTACAGCGGGTGCCAGCGAGGATGTGAAGATAAAGCCTGGCGCGTAAGACCTTACGGCGTCACACATTTTCGCGGAGGCCGCGATATAGCCGCCCATAACACCATACGCCTTGGCCAGCGTGCCGTTGATAATGTCGAGACGGTGCATAAGGCGGTCACGCTCGGCCACCCCCGCCCCGCGCGGGCCATACATGCCTACGGCGTGGACCTCATCGATATAGGTCAGTGCGCCGAAATCGTCCGCCAGATCGCAGATCGCTTCGATCGGGCCAAAATCGCCATCCATGGAATAGACGCTCTCGAAGGCGATCAGCTTGGGTGCGGCAGGATCATCAGCGGCCAGAAGCTCGCGCAGATGCGCTACGTCATTATGCCGGAAAATCCGTTTGGCGCCGCCATTGCGGCGCACGCCCTCGATCATCGACGCATGGTTCAGCGCGTCCGAGTAGATGATCAGGCCCGGAAACAATTTAGGCAAAGTGCTTAAAGTTGCATCATTCGCAATATACGCGGAAGTGAATAGCAGCGCCGCTTCCTTGCCATGCAGATCAGCAAGCTCCGCCTCAAGCTCTTTGTGATAGATCGTGGTGCCCGAGATATTCCGCGTCCCGCCCGAACCCGCGCCAGTGGCCTCAATCGCCTCAACCATCGCGTCCAGCACGACAGGGTTTTGCCCCATGCCGAGGTAGTCATTGCCGCACCACACGGTGATATCCTGCTCTGTCCCATCCGGACGGCGCCATGTCGCATGCGGAAACTGCCCCCGGCGGCGTTCGATATCAATGAAGGTGCGATAGCGCCCCTCTTCGTGCAACCGGTCCAGAGCCTCATCAAGCTTTGCGGAATAGTTCGTCGGTGTGGTCGTTGGTATTGTCACGGGGGGGCTACCCTTCTTCTTCGTCCCCGCATCGCGCGTTGCAGGGTATTGAGCATAAAATGCTAGGATTTCGTTGCTTGGTTTGGATATAGATCGCGCTCAGGTTCGGCAACAGGTTACAAAATGCCGCGCTGGAAAAACTTGATCCAGGTCAATTGAGCCAATTGGCTGGACACCCCTGCGGCGGCTGATACGCTCCCTGCGTCAATCCCCCCAGCCCGAGGTGCCCGCCCATGTCCCTGACCGCCATTCTCGACCGTATCGACGCCGAGCTTCCCGCCGCGACAGAGCGACTGCTGGAGCTGATGCGCATCCCGTCAATCTCCACCGATCCCGCTTATGAGGCACAATGCGAGGAAGCAGCGGACTGGCTGGTGCGCGACCTTCAAAGCTTTGGGGTGAAAGCGGAAAAACGCGCCACACCCGGCCATCCGATGGTCGTAGGTCATGTGGACGGCCCCAAAGGTGCAACAGGCCGTCATGTGCTGTTTTACGGCCATTACGATGTGCAGCCCGTGGACCCGTTAGAGCTTTGGACCTCCGATCCGTTTGACGCGAAAGTCGAAGACACGCCCAAGGGTCAGGTGATCCGCGGGCGCGGAGCGGGCGACGACAAGGGTCAGCTGATGACCTTTCTGGAGGCCTGCCGCGCTTACCGCGACGTGACCGGGGACATGCCCTGCAAGATCACCTTCTTTTTCGAGGGCGAGGAAGAATCAGGCTCTCCCTCGCTCATCCCCTTCATGCGGGAAAATGCCGAAGCGCTGCGCGCCGATATCGCCCTCATCTGCGACACTGGGCTTTTTCAGTCCAAAACGCCCGCCATCGTGACCATGCTGCGCGGTATGGTGAGCGAGGAGGTCAAGATCATCGGGCCGAAGATGGACCTGCATTCGGGCTTCTTCGGCGGGCTGGCGATGAACCCTATCCGGGTGCTCTCGGACATGCTCGCGGGCCTGCATGACGCCACGGGCCGCGTGACGCTTGAGGGGTTCTATGACGGCATCCCCGAACTCAGCCCGGAGCTGCGCGCGCAGTGGGAGGGGCTTGGGTTTGACCACGCCAGCTTCCTCGGCGATGTGGGCCTCGCACAGCCCGCGGGCGAAGATGGGCGCATGCCGCTCGAGATGATCTGGTCACGCCCCACGGCGGAAGTGAACGGCATCTGGGGCGGCTATACGGGTGCCGGCTTCAAGACCGTGCTGCCCTCCGAGGCGAGCGCCAAGATCAGCTTCCGCCTTGTCGAGGGGCAAGACCCGGACCGCGTGCGCGATGCGTTCCGCGCCCATGTGGCCGCCCACTTGCCTGCGGATTGCACCGCCGAATTCCACGCCCATGGCGGCAGCCGCGCAGGCATCATGGAGACGAGCGATCCGGCGTTCGAGGCCGCACGGGCCGCACTCTCAGACGAATGGCCCCTCCCCGCCGCCTATGTCGGCTGCGGCGGCTCCATCCCCATCGCCGGGCATTTCGGCGAGATTTTGGGCATGACCGCAATGCTCATCGGCTTTGGCAAGGATGACGACGCCATCCACTCACCCAACGAGAAATACGACATGGAGAGCTTTCACAAAGGGACGCGCAGCTGGGCGCGGATTTTGGATGCGCTGCGGTGAGTTGGGGGAATGTGCCGAGCGTGACGGCAGCGTAAACCGAAGCGAAGGGCGTCTTTAAGCCCTGTTAAACAGCGTTTCGCACTGCTGCGACCGTCTGCTGGAGGGTCATCGAACATGAGACGCCCGAGGCGCCCCCGCTATCACCCTAGATCAACCGAACCATCCGCCCTGACAACTCGATAGTTGAGCTCAACTTGCCACCGATTGACTGCCCACCCCGCGCCAGTGTCCGAGGTGCCGCGCGCCTCCCAAGGGCTTTCAATGCAAACCGCAGAGACATACGGAGCGTGCAGGAGCAAAGGATACATCAAGCACGGCGCGTCACCGCGAGGTCCCAGACAAAACTCGTCTATGGGTATCAATGTTTCATCAACTTTACGGTCACTGCTCAGTCAGGGGCGAGTAATCTACGCGTCTGAAGGTCACTTTGAATTGCCCAAAAGCAAGCCATGGCCCGACGGGCCATAATCTCAGTGTCCGGCGCACTCATGGCGCTTAGCCGCGATTAGCTTTTGCCGTCCCCCCCACCGATTGCGATCGACAGCGCGTGTGCGGCGGCAACGACCTCTGTGCCAAACTTGGCGATCTGATCTGTGCCAACTCGTGACGTCGGGCCGGATACGGATATGCCCGCCACTGCTTCGCCGAAGATGTCAAAAACCGGAGCCGCGATACAGCGCATACCGATATTGCGTTCCTCGCCATCAGTGGCATAGCCGCGGTCGCGGGCCTCGGAAAGGTCGGCGAGCAAGGCGGCGCGGTCCGTCAGGGTGAATTCCGTGAACTGCTCCAACGGTGATGCCGATAATATCTTGTCAATCCGCGCTATATCCATCTGCGCCAGCAGCGCCTTACCAATGCCTGACGCATGCAGCCGCGACAATGTTCCGGGAGGAAAGAACGCCCGAATGCTGGCGTGCGTTTCGACCTGACTGACGAACAAGACATATCCGTTTTGTTCAATCCCAAGGTTCGCGGTCTCTCCGGTGGCCTCCATCAGCTGCCGCATGATCGGGCGTGCCCTATCCACCAGCGAGGTCCGTTTGAGAAACCGCGACCCAATGACAAAGGCGCGCGGGCCGATGTGCCAGACCTGATCAAGTTGATCGAACTCAACCAGCCCCCTGCTCTCCAAGGTGACAAGGATACGATACACCGTCGCCGGAGATTCGTCTAAGTCGGACGCCAAAGCAGAGAGCGTCTTGCCCTGCTTCTCGCTCAGAAACTCGAAAACCCCCATCGCGCGATCCAGCGATTTAATAGTGTTCTGATCGGTTTTGTCGTCCCAGCCACGGGGCCTGCCGCGTGACTTTCGGTGGGTCCGTTTCGCATCTTCCCGAGAATTCATAAGCGCTACCTCAATTTTTTTGAAAACCGTATTCACCATATGAAAAACATAAGTACCTGACAATAGGCATTTATTTACATCATCACCTAAATGAAAAATGTTTTCAAAAAAATATCTTATAGATCAGCTGGCCTCTAGGTTGCGCCTAACACTGAAAAGGATATCACCATGAGCTTCCAGAACCCCGTTTTCATTCCCGGCCCGACCAATATGCCGGAGGCCATTCGCAACGCCTGCAACATGCCGACAATTGATCACCGATCCCCTACATTCGGTAAGATACTGCATCCCTGCATCGAAGGCGTCCGTCAGGTTCTGAAATCCGCAACGGCGCATGTCTTTATCTTTCCCTCCACAGGGACCGGCGGTTGGGAAACAACGCTGACAAACACCCTGTCCAAAGGTGACAAGGTTCTGGTCGCGCGCAACGGCATGTTCTCGCATCGCTGGATCGACATGTGCCAGCGTCACGGTTTGGACGTTCAGATCGTAGAGACACCATGGGGCCATGGCATTCCGGCCGAGGCTTTCGCCGATATCCTCAAGGCCGACACCCATCACAAGATCAAAGCGGTTCTGGCGACGCATAATGAAACAGCAACCGGCGTTAAATCGGACATGGCTGCCGTCCGTGCCGCTATAGATTCAGCAAGCCACCCAGCCCTGTTTTTCGTAGACGGCGTCAGCTCCATCGGGTCCATGGATTTCCAGTTTGACGCATGGGGCGTGGATGTTGCTGTGACGGGCAGCCAGAAGGGCTTTATGTTGCCCGCGGGTCTGGCCATCGTTGGCTTCTCGGACAAGGCCATTGCCGCAACCGAAACGGCCAGTTTGCCACGCACCTTCTTTGATATCAGGGACATGCAGAAAGGCTACGCAAACAACGGCTACCCCTACACGCCTCCCGTCGGCCTGATGAACGGCCTGAAGCTGTCGCTTGAAATGCTGCTGGACGAAGGCATCGACAATGTCATCGCGCGTCATGCCCGGATCGCAACCGGCGTGCGCCATGCAGTTTCCGCATGGGGGCTTGAGCTTTGTGCCGTTTCGCATGATCTATATTCCGACACAGTCTCAGCCGTTCGCACACCCGAAGGCTTTGACGCGACAGACATCGTGACCCGCGCCGCCGATCAATATGGCGTTGCATTTGGTGTGGGCCTTGGCGAAGTGGCCGGGAAAGTGTTCCGCATCGGCCACCTCGGCAGCCTGACGGATGTGATGACCCTCAGCGGGTTAGCCACAGCCGAGATGTGCATGGTGGATCTGGGACTGGACATCAAACTTGGCTCTGGCGTTGCAGCAGCACAAGAATTCTATCGCTACGGTTCATAAGGAAAAACGCAGATGTATATCCCCTCCTATCAGGACATGCTCGACGCTCACGAGCGGATCAAGCCCCATATCAACCGTACCCATGTGCGCACCTCTGACTATCTGAACGAGTTGACCGGTGCCGAGCTGTTCTTCAAATGCGAGAACTTTCAGGAACCGGGCGCGTTCAAGGTGCGCGGTGCCGCGAACGCAGTTTTCGGACTGAGCGATGAGGAGGCCAAGAACGGTGTCGCGACCCATTCGTCCGGCAACCATGCGTCTTGCCTCAGCTATGCCGCGATGCGCCGCGGGATTCCCTGCAACGTGGTCATGCCCAGCACGGCCCCGCAGGCCAAAAAGGACACCGTGCGACGCTATGGCGGCATAATCACCGAATGCGAACCGTCGACAACATCACGCGAAGAGACTTTCGCCAAAGTACAGGCCGCAACGGGAGGCAATTTCGTGCATCCCTACAACGACCCGCGCGTGATCGCAGGTCAAGGCACCTGCTCGAAAGAGTTCATCGAGCAAGTTGACGGGCTCGACATGATGGTCGCGCCCATCGGCGGCGGCGGTATGATTTCGGGCACCTGCCTGACGCTGTCCACACTGGCTCCCGAAGTACAGATCATCGCGTCCGAGCCTGAACAGGCCGACGACGCCTATCGCAGCTTCAAGGCCGGCTACATCATTGCCGACGATGCGCCAAAAACGATCGCTGATGGTCTGTTGGTCCCACTTAAGGATCTGACATGGCATTTTGTTTCCAACCAGGTGACCGACATTCTGACAGCGTCAGAAGAAGAGATCATCGACGCGATGAAAATCACCTGGAAGCACCTGCGAATCGTCATGGAGGCAAGCTGTGCTGTGCCGCTCGCGACCATCTTGAAGAACAAGGAGATGTTCGCAGGCAAGCGTGTTGGCGTTATTGTGACTGGCGGGAACGTCGATCTTGATAAATTGCCATGGGTAACCGCGTAAAATCGTAGCAGAACCTCTGTTAAACCGGTAAAATTTCCGATAAGAAACTTACAGCCTTCATCAGAAACACTGCACGCATTTTGCCCTGACCTCACACCCTTGAACTGGAGATCTCCAATGAAAGACCTGACATCCTTTGACGACTACGAAGTTGGCTATGATATCCCCGCCAAACCCGGCATGGTTGAGGCCGATATCCAGACACCCTGCCTCGTGCTGGATCTGGACGCGCTTGAGCGGAACATCAAAAAGATGGGAGATTATGCCCGAGCCCACGGCATGCGCCACCGTGTCCACGGCAAAATGCACAAATCTGTCGATGTAGCCAAGCTGCAGGAAGAACTGGGCGGCGCTGTTGGCGTTTGCTGCCAGAAAGTGTCAGAGGCCGAAGTGTTCGCACGCGGCGGTATCAAGGACGTCATGGTGTCCAATCAAGTAACCGCCCCCAACAAGATCGACCGTCTGGCCCGCCTGCCCAAACTGGGTGCACGTGCGCTGTGCTGTGTCGATGATCCGGCAAACGTGGCCGATCTATCAGCGGCAGTTGTCAAGCATGGCACCCAGATCGAATGCCTCGTGGAAATCGACTGTGGCGCGGGCCGTTGCGGCGTGACAACCACGCAGGACGTCGTGAACATCGCCAAAATGATCGACGCGGCAGAGGGCCTCAAGTTCGCAGGTATCCAAGCGTATCAGGGCGCGATGCAGCACCTTGACGACTACACCGAACGCCAGGCAAAAACACAAATCGCCATCGACATGGTCAAAGACGCCATCGCTGGCCTGAAGTCCAACGGGCTTGAGTGCGACATCGTCGGCGGCGGCGGCACCGGCTCTTACTACTTTGAAAGCAACTCGGGCGTGTTCAACGAACTGCAGTGCGGCTCATACGCGTTCATGGATGCTGATTATGGTCGTATCCTCGACAAGGATGGCAACCGGATCGACAAAGGTGAGTGGGAGAATGCGCTGTTCCTCCTGACCACTGTGATGTCCCACGCCAAGGCTGACAAAGCCATCGTTGATGCGGGCCTCAAGGCGCAGTCGGTCGATAGCGGTCTGCCCACAGTCTATGGCCCTGACGATGTTGAATATGTCAAATGCTCGGACGAACATGGCGTGGTCATGGACACGGGTGGCGTTCTGAAAGTGAACGACAAGCTGAAGCTCGTGCCCGGCCACTGCGACCCAACCTGCAACGTGCATGACTGGTATGTCGGCGTGCGCGACGGCAAGGTTGAATGCGTCTGGCCTGTTTCGGCACGCGGCAAAGCCTATTGATCGAACGGCTCTGGCGGCCAAAGGGCGGCCAGAGCATACCAAAGTTGCATACCATTCAAGGAAATTACCCATGCTGATAGTGCCCGAACGCGAGATTGCCGCCCTCATGACCCGTGACGCGGCCTTTGACGCTGTCGAAAGTGTCTTTGCCGCGATGGCGTCAAAAGACGCCTACAACTTTCCCGTCATCCGCGAAGCGATTGGCCACGAAGACGCACTTTATGGCTTCAAAGGTGGTTTCGATCAGGCTGGCATGACACTGGGCCTCAAGGCGGGCGGCTACTGGCCCCACAACCTTGAAAAGCATGGTGCGATCAACCATCAGTCCACGATTTTTCTGTTTGATCCCGACACCGGCATGGTCCGGGCCATGGTGGGCGGCAACCTTTTGACAGCATTGCGCACGGCTGCGGCGTCTTCGGTGTCGATCAAACATCTGGCCCGTAAAGACGCCAAGGTCATGGGCATGGTCGGCGCAGGCCACCAGGCCACATTCCAGTTGCGCGCCGCCCTTGAGCAGCGTGAATTCGAGAAAGTCATCGGGTGGAACTACCACCCCGAAATGCTGCCCAATATCGAGAAGATCGCCAATGAAGCCGGGCTGCCCTTTGAAGCGGTCCCCCTCGAGCGCATGACCGAGGCCGATGTCGTGATTTCGATCACCTCGACCTTCGCCCCCTCCATCATGGCCGATCACATCGCGCCCGGTACGCATATTGCCTGCATGGGCACCGACACCAAAGGCAAACAAGAGGTCGAAGCCGCCTTGCTCGCGCGTGCCACCGTTTTCACTGACGAAGTGGCCCAATCCATAAGCATTGGTGAAGCGCAGCATGCGGTCGGCGCCGGGATGATTGAGGAGAGCGACGTGCATCAGTTGGGCGCCGTGATCAATGGAACCCATAAGGGCCGGAGTTCAGATGCCGAGATCACTCTGTTTGATGGGACCGGCGTTGGCCTGCAAGACCTCGCCGTCGCTGCAAGTGTTGTCGATCTGGCCGTCAAAAACGGCGTCGCGATTGAGGTTGACTTCTAGCGGCCACACCGATGCTTGGGCAATGATGCTGCAGTCGCCGAACAGTAATTCGTTCAGGCGACACATGCGGCAGGGTTTGTGTTGCCGAGGGCTGTGCTAAGACATGTCCGCCTGAATGGCTGACACGCGCGGTATCGCTGACCCTCGAAAACCGTCAACACCTGCTTTGGTTTGGAACGGGCATCCCAGCGGCGTTAGTAGCAGCAGCGCCCAGAGGCCTGAACAAGGATGACGGCGCAATCCACTCACCCAACGAGAAATACGACATGGAGAGCTATCCCAAAGGGACGCGCCGGTGGGCGCGGATTTTGGGGCGATTGAGTGAGTTGGGGGAGCACATTCTCTGGCGGTTACGGTGACGCATGACGCATGACGCATGACGCAGCGAATGGCGGCTGTGAGCCCAACCCGGAAGTGCTCCGGCATGTACGTTCGCATATGCAGCGACAAAATGGACAAAAGCCATCAGCTGCATCGCAGCAAGAAAAGTGGCTGTGGGATGTAGGCGCAGCGAAATCTGAACAGCCCGGGCGCGCGTTGCGGACGAAGCTGTCCTTCTTCAAGAGCTCTGCTTTTGGGTTGGATCCGTTTTCACAGATTTCTCGTCAAACTCTAAAACAGATTAGCCAGACAGATTTTTTGAACTGTCCAAGCATAATTACGACCTGAACCGGTCGCGTTCCTCACAGATAAAAGAACGAAACCCGACAAACTCTGGGCTGTCATTCGGAGTCCACTTACCATGGGGTACCTCTATAAATTGCGCGGATCTTTGCGCTGCGGTATGATTGAGCATTGA
>CALFSV010000291.1 GCA_937916485.1 uncultured Paracoccaceae bacterium
GCGCTCGACCCCACCGCCGAGCCCGACATTGAGACGGGGGTCACTGTGAACCCCGTCCAGCCTGAACCCGGTACGGGGTCCACGGTGAACGGGGTACGGGGTTCACGGTGGACCCCAAACCATCCTAAAACCATCCATAAACCACCTACGCGCAGGCGCGAGGCGGCGGCGGAGGTTGAAGATTTTGAAACTGAGAAGATCTTGGCGGCCTATCCCGAAGACAGGATCCGAGACCGGCGGACTACTCTGCGCCTGATTGCAGCGGCTGAGAAAGCCGGTGTGGAGCCCGATGACCTGAAGCAAGCGATCAAAGCCTATGCCAACGAAAGCGAAGGCTACACGCGCAGCAAGGTCTGTTTCTCAGACAACTGGTTCAAGATGCGCCGGTGGGAGAAGGGGCTTGCCCAGGTGCAGGCCGACCGTGAGAAGGCGCGAGAGGCCGAAGCCAAAGGCCGTGCGAGCCTCGCCGAGTGGATTCACGAGCGCCATCCCCTGTGCCGCCATATCACGAACCGGCAGACCGAGGATTTGATTGCGTCAAAGCTGGTGACGCCCGAGCAGGTCTGCGCTGCGGGGCTGCAGTCGTGAGTGTAGCTCGCATGTTACGCTGTGGCGTAAAAATAAAATATTTACGTTGCGGCGTAATTTACTTTGATTTACGCTACTCCGTAAAAGGAGCCGCATCATGGACCTCACAGCACGCACGGCCGAGCAGATCGGCGAGGCACTTCGCCGGACTCGAAAGGCGCGCGGCTGGACCCAAAGGCAATTTCATTGCGTACGAAATCGTAGACCGCGCCAATACGGTCATGGGTCGCAAGAGCTTTCCACCCTCTTTCCGCAACCAACTGCTCAATCGACGGATGGCCGAAATTCAGGATTGGGGTGGCTGCTAACAGCCGGTCTTCTGCGCTCATCATACATCTCCTCGAATCGTCTTTGAGTAAGGTATAATTGCTACAGTGACTATAGGTTAAAGGCTTAACTTTAAGCGCTGCGTGAACCTAGGAGAATGACGGCAGCGCCAAAGAGGCAGACAGCCGCTCCCATTGCATCCCACCGGTCAGGCCGCTGGCCCTCAACCAGCCACATCCACGTAACTGATGCTGCGATATACACCCCGCCATAAGCCGCAAATGCTCGCCCCGCGACGGTGGTATCGACCTGCGCCAGCAACCAACCAAACGCTAACAAGGCGCATCCTCCCGGGAGTATCCAAAATGGGGTTGCCCCGAGCCGCCACCAGGTACAGATTGCGAAGCAACCGGCAATTTCGGCCAATGCGGCGAGTGGGTAAGCGGCCAGTGCTGGCATTACTAGGCTCCAATCTCATCGTGGTTGGTCAGGCACTGAGAATGATCGCGTAGAACTTCGAGAACCTTACAGTCGGCCGTATTGCCTCCGCTGCATTCGTGGATCATCCGTTTCAGCTCTGTGCGCAGCGCTTTCAAGCGATCCATCCGCAATTCGACCTGTTTGAGTTGTCGACGAGCGATGGAGTCGGCCTCATGGCAAGATCGATCCGGATTGTCGCTAAGATCAAGTAGCTCGCGGATCGCCTCCAGCGGAAATCCCAACTGGCGCGCGTGTCGAATAAAGGACAAGCGATCGACTTCGGCGTAACCGTAACGCCGCTGCCCGCCTTCAGTGCGACCCGGTTCGGGCATCAGGCCGATCTGTTCATAGTATCGAATGGTTTGGACTTTTGTTCCGGTCTTCTTTCCCAAGCTTCCAATTGTCAGCATGCAACCTCCATATCTATAGTGTTGGTAGCTATAGCTATTGGCATGCGCAAGCCAGCACTGTAATCACATGTCCGTGAAGGGCTGCTTCTTAGCCAAGAAATAGCTTGAACCTCTAGCAGCTAGAACATTTAGACTGCTGTAAAAATGGGCGGAATCGGGCGTAATACGACCAATGAGATTTTCTACGTTACAAAAAATGCTTTGGGGACTCGTCACAATCGCGATTGTTGGGTTCATTTGGCTGCAGGTTTCTACCAGAAGCGAACCGCGGGCTGATGATCCTGCGTTCCGGGCGGATTTCGAACTGACCGATCACCAAGGCAAGGTGCAGACGGACGAAGACTTCGCAGGGCGCTGGATGCTCGTGTTCTTCGGCTTTGCGAATTGCCCTGATGTCTGCCCCACGACCTTGGCCGAGGTTGCCGCCGTCATGGATGGGCTCGGCTCTAACGCGGCCCAAGTCCAGCCTCTTTTTATTTCGATTGATCCGGAACGTGATACGCCCGAACAACTGGCAGGGTTTGTCCCGGCCTTTGATGCCAATATCATCGGTCTCACCGGTACAGCGGATCAGATCAAGCGAACGTCCGAAACCTTCCGTGTATATTACGAGAAGATCGAAGAGGCGGCTTCGCCCAATGGGTACACGATGGGGCATTCCTCTCAGCTGTTCCTCTTTGATCCCCAAGGCGGATATGTCGGGGCTTGGACATATGGCACATCAGCTGAAGAAATTCTTTCTGACCTTAAGGCGCGGATGTCGATATGAGCCGATTGATGTCAAAAGAGACGGCTTTGACCGCCGCGTGGATCGTCGCTTTGGGAAGTTCCCTGGCCGTGCTCTATATCGGTGAGGTGCTGGGGCAGGCTCCGTGCAATCTGTGTTGGTTTCAGCGCGCTTTCATGTTTCCGCTAGCCATCGTTCTTAGCCTTGGTCTCTGGTGGGAAGATCATCGGGTCGGCCGCTACGGTGTTGCGCTCGCCCTTGGTGGGGCCGCCATCGCACTTTGGCATCTGGGCCTCTACACTGGAATTCTCCCGGAGCGCATCCAGCCCTGCACAGCGACCGGCCCGTCTTGCACCGATGACAATCAGGTCTTCCTCGGCGTCCCAATCCCGCTCTTGTCGCTGATCGCCTTCGGGTTGATCGTGGTCCTGTCCATTTTCTCCCTGAAGGAACCACGCACATGAAAAACAAATCGATCGTTCTATCGGTCCTTCTCGTCGGTCTTGCAGTCTTTGCGGCCGCCGTTTGGTTTCAGTCGCGCTCGGCCTCGGTGGTTCAGGTTGAGCTAGTCCAGCCGGAAATCGCGGAAACACTAATCCGGTCCTACTCTCCAATCATTGGTCCGGAAGAAGCCCCTGTGACTATAGTCGAGTTCTTCGATCCGGCTTGCGAAGCCTGCCGCGCCTTCCATCCGATTGTGAAGGACATACTGGCCGAGCATGACGGCGATGTACGCGTCGTGCTGAGATATACCCCCTTCCACGGTGAAGCCTCAGAACAGGCCATTCGTGTGCTCGAAGCGGCACGCATGCAGGGCGTTTTTGAGCCGGTCCTCGAAGCACTCCTTGAGTTCCAGCCCCGGTGGGCCTCCCATGGTGCCCCCGCGCCCGGTTTAATCCTTGCGATCGCTGAACAAGCTGGTCTTAACGCTGACAACGCGCAAACGCAGATGATGGCTCCTCAGACCGTTGGCGTTCTCAATCAAGATCGCGCCGATGTGGAAGCGGTTGGCGTGCGCCAGACACCCACCTTCTTCGTAAATGGAAAACCTCTTGATCCCTTCGGCGCAGATGAGTTGCGCGCCCTCGTGGCTGCGGAAGTCTCGGCGAATGGATCATGACCAGAAAACTATCAGGAACAAACCTATGAGAAAATCTACCTTCCATGCCCTTGCATTCAGTATTCTGGTCGGATTGCCTACAGCTTCCCTTGCGGGTTCGGAAGACATTGTGATCGAAGACGCATGGGCCCGCGCGTCTATCGGTACCAACCGTCCGGGCGTAGCCTACATGACCCTGCGCAACACGGGCACTGACCCGGTGACATTGGTCGGGCTGGAAACCCCATTGGCCATGATGCCGGACATCCACGAAACCACGACTGATTCAAATGGTGTCAGTTCCATGGGCCCTGTCGGTGAAATCAACATTTCTCCGGGCGAGAGTGTCTCGCTGGAGCCAGGCGGCATGCATGCGATGCTGATGCGGTTGCAAGCCAAGATGATCGAAGGCGAGACGTTTCAGCTAACCTTAAACTTTGCCGATGGCGGGACACTGACTGTTGACGTTCCAATTTTTGGCATTGCGGCGCTCGGTCCGGAAGGCTGATGAACCGAAGAACCCTTTTCACTTATGGTGCCGCAATAAGCGGGGCGCTTGCGCTCACGCTATTTATTGGCTGGTGGCGAGTGAACGGTCCCGGCGCGCCTGAACCTGTAGCTCAGCGACCCTTGCCGCTCACCCAGATGGACTTTCAGATGACCGATCAAGGCGGTGCAACCGTCGGACCCGCGTCGCTTCTGGGCAATCCATCCATGGTGTTTTTTGGCTTCACATACTGCCCCGATGTTTGCCCAACCACATTGTCGGATATTTCTGGCTGGCTTGACGACCTTGGAGATGATGTTGCGGACATGAACGTCGTGTTCATCACGGTCGATCCGGAGCGCGATACCGTGGACGCCATGGCGGAATATGTCAATTATTTTCACCCTGCTATCCAAGGCTGGAACGGGACGCTTGAAGAGACAGCGCGCGCTGCCGCTGGCTTCCGTGCGCGCTATGAAAAGGTCGCCACGGACGGCGACTATACGATGAACCATACGGCAAGCGTCTTTCTCTTTGATGCTGAGGGGCAGTTTTCCGGCACAATAGACTACCATGAACAACGGGAATTCGCGGTGCCAAAAATCCGCCGCGTCCTTGCAAGAACCGGAGAACAATCCTCATGAAGCTTTTTACGCTCGCAACCCTTTTTTCAATGAGCTTCGCCGCTCAGGCCATCGCCCAAGCGACCCAAATTGAAGTTATTAAGACGAATGGCTGCGGGTGCTGCCTAGCGTGGATGAAACACCTCGAAGAAAACGGCTTTGAACCCACAGGTGAGGATATGTTTGCAGGCCTTTTTGTACGCTTCAAACTCGATAATGGCGTTCCGCAACGTATGGTGTCCTGTCACACGGGGCTCATCGACGGATATGTGATCGAAGGCCATGTCCCAGCGGGTGATATACGCAGGTTACTCAGCGAAAGACCAGACGCAGTAGGCCTCGCGGTGCCGGACATGCCGCTTGGCTCGCCTGGTATGGATCAGAGCCGCTGGCGTGAGGCCTACGACGTGTTTCTCATCAACAACGACGGGTCGACAGAAGTCTTCTCAAGCTATTCTGGCGACTGAAGAGATTTACAACGAAAGATATAAATTTGGACACTCTCTCCCCCATCATGCTCGGATTTCTGGGTAGTCTTGCCGCAGGTTCAATGACCGCCATTGGCGCAATACCCGTGCTTTTTGGTCGCGTACCGTCTCGCGCTACCCGAGACCTCTCACTTGGTTTCGCAGCAGGCGTGATGCTGGCGGCATCGTTCTTTTCCTTGATTATACCGGCACTTGATGCTGCTGAACTACGGTATGTGAACGAGGCCGCACCGGCAGCTATTGTGTGTATTGCGATCCTCCTCGGGATGGGTGCCGTGGCACTCATGAACGAGAAACTCCCGCATGAGCATTTCAGCACAGGTCGCGAAGGGCCGGAGGCAGCATCCCTTCGACGGGTGTGGTTGTTCATTATCGCCATCACGATCCACAATTTTCCTGAAGGGCTCGCTGTTGGCGTCGGCTTCGGCGCGGACGGTGTGTCAGGTGGTATGCCGCTTGCGATCGGGATCGGGCTGCAGAACGCGCCCGAAGGTCTGGCCGTCGCGGTGTCACTGCTCGGCGAAGGGTATTCGAAAGTCCGGGCTTGGGGGATCGCCGCATTAACTGGCATGGTTGAACCCATTGGAGGGCTTTTGGGTGCGGGGATCATCACGATCTCCGAACCGCTTCTTCCTTGGGGTTTGGCGTTTGCCGCAGGTGCGATGCTCTACGTTATCAGTCACGAGATCATTCCTGAAACCCACCGAAGCGGTCATCAGAACAAGGCAACACTTGGCCTTGCGATCGGCTTGGTCATCATGCTGTTTTTGGACGTCTGGCTCGGATAAAAAAAGATGAAGATATTCATCCTTCCCGGCCTGACTACCGTGTTGATCGCTCTTTTCGTGGATCAAGTCACGAAGTTCTTTGTCATGGACAACGCATCCTCGTTTGCCACCGGCATTCAAATCTTACCCATATTCGACCTTGTGTATGTTCAAAATGATGGGGTTAGCTTCGGGATGTTCGGGGGCATGCCTTGGTGGGGACTGTCGGCATTGGCGCTTTTGATATGTGCCGTTCTCGGTGTGCTGCTTTTTCGCAGCGACAATCGTATCGAAGCTGTTGCACTTGGTGCGATCATTGGCGGCGCACTCGGAAACGTTGTAGATCGCTTCCGATTTCAAGCCGTTACTGACTTTCTGAGCTTCCACATCGCGGGCCTGTATTGGCCGGCCTTCAACTTGGCCGATGTTTTTGTCGTATGTGGCGTTGGCGTACTTTTGTTGTATCCGGTGTGGGACGCACGTCGTCAGGCATAAATGTCGATGGGCGTGCCATCGCGCACCATTGCATAAATCTCTTCAATCTGCCGATCACTGACCGCAATACATCCGGCGGTCCAGTCCTGCTTATTCGTTGGATCGATCCCCCGCCTCGGGCCACCGTGGATAAAGATATCACCCCCTGGAGACTGGCCCTGAGCTGCCGCAAAAGCGCGGTCGGCCGCATTCGGGTACGAAATGCCAATTGAGAGATGAAACAGGCTCTCGGGATTTCGGCGGTCGATGGTATAGGTTCCTTCGGGCGTGCGTCCGTCGCCCTCAAATTGCTTGTGTCCTTCCGGGGCAAAACCAAGCCCGACCGGGTAAGAGCGCAGCACGCCCTGCGCTCCATCGAGAACGAGCAGTCGTTGAGATTTGTAGAGGCGCAGGCGTGTCACGTCAGGGCCAGTGTACGAACTGAATTTGTTGGCGCATCCGGCCAAGAATGTCGCGACCGCACCAGATAGGAACAGCCGTCTCGGTAATTTTGTTATCATTACTGCCCAATGCCTCTTCTTCGGAGGTTCGTTTTGCCTATCTGATACAGCGTTGCCTTCCGCCAATCAATGGCCGTGAGCCAGCGCGCCCTTTGCCAATTCTTCGCCAACTTGCTCTCCGCCGCGCGGTCCTTGATCGTTGTCGCGCGCTCGTAACAACCGCAAGGCATTCGCGACAACGAGGAGCGAAACCCCGACGTCTGCCGCGATCGCGCCCCACATGGACGCCATGCCAAAGGCGGTCGCGACTACGAAGACTGCCTTGGTTGCTAAAGACAGGCCGATGTTCTGTTTGATGATCGACATGGTCCGGCGCGAATGCCCGATCAGCCATGGAACTTTGCCGATATCATCGGTCATGAGCGCGATGTCCGCCGTTTCAATCGCAGCGTCCGACCCAACTGCGCCCATTGCGATGCCGTAATGCGCACGCGCCATTGCCGGTGCGTCATTCACTCCGTCCCCGATCATTGCGACGGTGCTATATTGTGCGACCAGCTCCTCGATCGCTGTGACCTTGTCCTCGGGCAAGAGTTCTGCACGCACCTCGTCGATGCCGACCTCGGCAGCCACTGCACTTGCGGTGGCCGCGTTGTCACCCGTTAGCATGATGATCTTTTTAACGCCTTGAGCGTGCAAGCGCGCGATAATGCCCTTGGCATCTGGCCGGATCCGGTCACGCAGTTCGAGAACGCCGCTGACGCCTTTCGCGTCACCGATCGCCACAAGCGTGCTTCCAGCGCCTTCGATCTGATTGCGTAGATCAGCCGGGATATCCCCGCCAAGGCCCTTTTCCTCGGCAAACCGATCGGAGCCGAGCCATATGGACTGACCATCCATTTGACCCTCAAGGCCGCGTCCTGGAACGGTTCGGGTATCCTCGGCGGCGACAATTTTTATTCCGTCTCGCTCTGCACGGCCAAGGATCGCCCGTGCCAGAGGATGTGACGAGCGCGCTTCGAGGGCAACGGCCCGTGCCATAAGTTCGGCTTCGCTTGTGTCACCAAGCGGATAAATGGCCGCAACCTCGGGCTCACTCATGGTGATCGTACCGGTCTTGTCCATGGCCAGTGCTGTCGTGCGACCCGGGGCTTCGACATAGGCTCCGCCCTTGATCAGCACACCGTTGCGCGCCGAGGCGGCGAGGGCCGCGACAATAGAAACTGGAGTCGAGATCACCAAAGCACAAGGGCAGGCGATGACCAAAAGAACCAGTGCGTTGTAGAACCAAAAGCCCCAATCGCCGCCCGCGACAAGTGGGGGGATTACAGCAATGAGAATGGCAAGCACCATCACAACTGGCGTGTAAATGCGGGCGAACTTTGTCACCCATTGTTCGACCTCCGCGCGACGCGAATGCGCATCGCCAACCATGCGAATGATCTTGGACAGAACCGTGTCAGACGCGGCCTTCGATGCCCGTACAGTCAACGTGCCCTCACCATTTATGGTGCCCGCGTAGACATCGTCGCCTGCCTCCTTTGGCACCAAGGCGCTTTCACCTGTAATGGGGGCCTGGTCGACGGCTCCCGCCCCGTCGACAACTTCTCCGTCGAGAGGAATGCGGTCACCACCGCGCACGATGAACTTGGTTCCAATAGCAACGGCCGCTGCAGGCATATCAGCCTCAGACCCATCATCGTAAATAATCCGCGCCGTAGGAGGCGCGAGGTCGAGAAGTGCCGAGACAGCATTGCGTGCGCGCCCGACGCTCCAGCTTTCAAGATACAGTGAAAGTGAGAAGAAAAACGCAACAGTCGCGGCCTCAAAGAACTCTCCAAGTGCGATTGCACCGGCAACGGCAACCACCATCAACAGGTTCATATCAGGAGAGATCCGACGCGCAGACGACCATGCTTTAGGTGCGACCAGCCACACACCTAATAGAATAGCGCCAGCGAACAAGGCGATTTCCGCAATTGGCATCGCGGCTTCACCATGGCCGGAAAAAATGCCGATGGCCCCGCCGATGCCAGTTTCAACAAGGTGGTAAATGAACCCCGCCGCCCAAAAGCCTCCGCTCAGCATCGTGAACAGCTTTTGTTTCTTCAGATGTGCAGCCTGATCAGCGCTGGCGTCCTCGACATCCCACGGTTTGGCCGTCATGCCTGTTGATGCGACCGCCTTGATGATGTTGTCCGAGGACACTGACGTGCCACCTTCAAGAACGGTCATTCTGGCGTTAATGACGTCAAAGGCCAGAAATTCCGCCCCTCCGACCTCTGGACCGACGACTTTGTTGAGGATCGAGACCTCTTCCGCGCAGTCCAAACCGCTGACGTGAAAACTTCGCCCGTCGGAGGCGCTGACTTGCGTTGGCGCGATAGCATCACCGCCGCAGCAACTTGTACCTGTTTCTGAAGAAGAAGCAGCGGCATGATCGTGATCATGATGAGCAGCAACGTGTGGCATGAATTATCCCTAGATTCGCGACTATTTTGGCAAGGATACGAGCTACAGCAACTAGAGCTTCAAGAAGAAAAACGACAGCCCGTCCGATATTCGTTTAAACTACGAAAACCTGCCTCAATTAGTCACCATCGAACATTTGATGCCAAGCAAGAAAGTACCTGACGGTGTGATGACCACGCGCAAATTCAAACAGATCCTCTCTTCCATCAAAGAAATTGGATTGATTGAGCCGCTTTCTATAATCCCAACAGATGACCAAAACGAAACCTTCCTCCTACTCGATGGGAACCTACGCGTGCTCGCACTCAAGGAATTGGGCGAAGATCAGGCCCCTTGTCTTATCGCCAAAGATTTTGAGACCTACACCTACAATCATCGCATAAATAGACTGTCTACGGTGCAGGAGCACTATATGTTGCGTCGCGCAATCGACAAAGGTGTCAGCAAAGAGCGCTTAGCACGCGCGTTTAATGTCAATCTCTCAGCCATTAACACTCGTGTGAACTTGTTGCATGGTGTGTGCCCCCAGGCCGTTGAGCTCTTACAAGACCAACAGTTCAACCCAGAGGTCACACGTTTCCTGCGCAAAATGAAAGCTGCGCGCCAAGTGGAGGCCGTCGAGTTGATGATCGCGGCAGATAAAATCACAGGACCCCACGCTGAAGCCCTACTTAAGGCAACACCGCCAGAACAGCGCACAGACACGGCGCCCTCCAAACCAGACATTCCTCAAGGAGATCCGTTAGAAAAGATCGTTAAACTGGAAAAAGAAATGAGCCAGGTGCAAACCAAGTACAAAGATGCAGAGGCCAATTACGGCTCAGACCTCCTTAATTTAGTCGTCGCGCGCGGGTATTTAAGCAAACTGATCTCCACACCAACCGTGAAAGATTACCT
>CALFSV010000292.1 GCA_937916485.1 uncultured Paracoccaceae bacterium
GGCGTCACGAAACACCAGACCACCCGCCCGTGCAAGGGGATTGGATGGCCTATGTCCAAGGCGGCAGTTCTGGTGGCCCGCTAGCTGCCTTGAATACCGGGCGGTTAGGTCAGGAGTTGGTCAAGGTCATCGCTGTGGCGGCGTCTTCCCCGATTGCGAAGGCCCCTTCGATCAGACCGGGGCTGGGCTCGGCCACTTCTGACACGGCAAACCGCAGGCGGCCGCCAAGATAGGGCTGCCTTAGCAGGTTCGGCCCAACATCGGGATGGTGTGGGGGGTGCGACAGGTCAAGGTCGGTGACGATGTGCCGGTTGATCGCCCAATCCTCGATCTTGAGGGACACAGGCTCCCCTGCCGCCTCTCCCAGGCAGTCGGCTAGCTGGGTCAGAATGGCCTGCCGCAGACCGGCGGGGTCATTCTGGCGCTGTTCCGGCGGCCAGCCGACAAAGCCAAAGATCGCGGCGGGGTTGCCGTCGATCGCTGAATGATCGTGCGCCTCGACCAAGGGGCCGTGGCGGCTGGCGATCCTGCCGGAAAGTCCACTGTCGCGCCAGAAGGGACGGTCGTAAACGGCGACAGCTTTGGCGGTCGTGCTCATCCAGGTTGGGGTGCGCCGCATCGCCTCGGTCAGGGACGGGGGCGCCCAGGGCAGGTGCAGGGTCGCGGCCGCCACGCGCAAGGGGATGGACAGGATGACCCTGCGGGCGGTGATCACTTCGCCCGAGGCGAGGTGGACCGCTATCCGGTCGGACCCATCCTCGATGACCCCGGTGACGGGGGCAGAGGTGCGAACGCGGTCGCTGCCCAATTGCCCGGCAAGCGCGTCAATCAGGGACGTCGGGCCGCCAACGGGGCGGACCATGCCGTCCTGTCCCGGCAAGGGCTGATGCAAGGGGCCCGGTCCATAGCCGGTGATCACGGCATTGCCGTCGTTGAACTGCTGAAACGTTTCGACACCCAGCTTTTGCAGCCATCGGGCGGCGACGGGTTGGTATTTCGGCCAGATCCATGTCGGCCCAAGATCGGCCAGGACCCGACCGTTGTCTGGATCTCGCAAGGCGCGAATGCGGCCGCCGATCTGCGGCCCGGCCTCAAGGACCCGAACATCGGCACCCTTGCCCTGCAATGTGACCGCAGCCGTCAGACCCGACAGGCCAGCGCCGATGACAACGACATCCAAATCCGTCCCTCACCCCTTGTGGCGGAAACCGGACCCGGCACCGCTGACCGCGACATGCCGCAATCGAAGGCGCAATTCAATTGCCCCTCGGAACTCCTATCGATCTTGGCCGACGCTGGTGTGCTTGTCCGGTTCATCCGCCCCGACAAAGTTCATCGAACGGTCCGGTCACCCTTTCGCTGATCCCGTCATCGTCACGCAGCAGGAAAAGTGCGGGGATGTTCCGGGCTTGCGCCAGCGCGATGCCCTTTTGCGGCCCCAGGACCATCAAGGCGGTCGCCAAGGCATCGGCGCGCCAGCATTGAGGATCAAAGACGGTGACAGAAGCGATGCCATTGTCCAAAGGTCGGCCCGTTGCCGGATCAATGGTATGGGCCAGCGCCTTGCCATCCATCAACCGGAAGTGCCGGTAGTCGCCTGAGGTCGCCAGTGCCCCGTCCTGCGGCTCAAGCGCATCCCAGGCTTCACGTGCGCCGCGTACAGGGGCATCGAGCGCGATGGACCAGCGGCCCTCGGCACCAGGCTTACGGCCTTTCAGGCGCAGTTCGCCGTCCAGGATCACGAGGTAGTCGACGATTCCGGCCTTCTCCAGCACCTTTGCCATCAGCTCAACGCCGTAGCCTTTGGCGATGCCCGACAGATCGAGCGAGAGAGGTGCCGTCTTGCGCAGAGCGGTTCCGTCCGGCGATAGTTCCAGCGCACCAGACCCGGCCGAAGGCAGGGAAGACAAGGGGGGATCGGTCCTCCCCGGCGGGCCAAAGCCCCAGGCGTCCACCTGTGACCCCACGGTGATGTCAAAGGCCCCGGATGTGGCCCGACCCAGCGCAATGGCCTGCCGAACGACGAAGGCAAGCTCTGCGGGAACGGGTACCCAATCACCTACCGGCGCGGCGTTTACCCGCGACAAGTCCGAGGCAGGTTTCCAGGTCGACATTTGCCCGTCCACCAGATCGACCGCTTGCTGAATTAGGGCAACAACCTTTGTTTTGACATCGTCGCGGGTGACAAAGTGCGCCGCCCACTCTGTCCCCGTGGTCGGCCCTTGGGCACTTTGCAGGCTTGCGGCCTGTCTTGGTGTGGCAGGTTGCGGGGTCGCCGGGCGGGAAGGTTTGCGAAATCCGAACATGCGGCCCCCTAGAATACGTCTTCAAGGTAAAGGCCACGCTGCTTGAGAGCGTCTACCGATGTGCCAAGTGTCGCAAGGATCACGTCGAACTCGGCCCGGACGGCCTGGGCCATTGCGTCCCCCCCGCAGACCATCACGGCAGCCCCCTTGGACAGAAGGCCGGACAGGCGGGTGGCATCGGCGCGGACACGGTCCTGGACATAGGCCCCGGCCTCCATCCGGCTGAAGGCGGTGGTCAGGCTGGCAAGCTGTCCTGACTGCTGGGCTGCCTGCAAGACGTCTTCGTAGAGGAAGTCCGACCCTGCCGACCGGCCCCCCCAAAACAGATGGAGTGCCTGCTTGCGTCGGTTGGACCGTATCAATCCGGCAAAGGGGGCGATACCTGTCCCGGCCGAGACCATGCTGACCGGCTTGCGCCGAAAGGGCAGTGTGAAATCCGGATTTGGGCGACCAAAGGCGTCAATCTCATCTCCGATCTGCAAATCGTGCAGATAGGTCGAGCAGAGGCCGCCCGCCTGCTTGCGCACGCAAATCTCGACCTCGGTATCGGACGCGGTTGACGCGATCGAATAGTAGCGCGGCACCGTCCCGTCGGGGGGCAAGACCCCCAGAAGATCGGTCGGTGAATAGCGGGTAGCCGCCCCAAGAAAACGCATCAGCTTGCGCAGACCACCGGTCCGGGGCGGGGTCGACAGGCGAAACCGCAAGACAGCTGTCGGGGCCTGCATGGCCTCACCGTAGATGTCACGCCCGATGAGGGTCAGCCGTTGGGTTGGCGGGGTGGCGACCTGATGGCTAAGCGACAGGGTCAGCCCGAGGGCTCGCCCCAGGTCGTTCCCCCAAGAGGCAAAGGCCTGGGTGGACTGCCGGTTGATCAAGGTGACGGGCAGGGCTGCGGTCCAGCCTCGGGTCCCAAGGGCAAGATCGAGGTTCTTGGCGAATTGGCAGAACTTGGGAAAGGCCCGGTCGCCAAAGCCAAGCACGGCGTATTGCCATTTGGGCGGTTCGACCTGCTCTGCCAAAAGCGAAAGGGCCTTTGCCGCGTTCTCTGGTGCATTGCCGTCACCATAGGTTGACGTCAGGAAGATCACCTGTTCGGCCGACCCATACCGGCCGGAAAAGTCGTTCATTGCCCCAAGATGGACAGCCTTCCCGCCCGCCGTAAGGTCCCGGTGAAGGGACCTGGCGAAACCCCAGGTGCTGCCGCCTTCAGAGCCGACCAGGATCACGATCTCTGCCTTGCCTGCTGCGATATTGCCCTGGACACGGTGTCCGCCCTGGCGTCGTCGTTGCCACCAGATGGCCACCCCGGCGGCCCCGATACCAGGCACCAAAGTGGCGGCGAGCCCGAGCAGAGCCCCGACCCAGGCCAGCCCTTCGCCGGTGTGCAGGGCGTAGAACCAGGCATAGATCCTCTCGGACCGTGTGGCAGGGACGGTTTCAAGGACCTCTCCGGTAAATTGATCCACGACTGTCAGGCTGGCATCAGTGCGCAGGGTAAAGACGTCGTAGCTATCGCCGGGATAGGGAAACTGCAGGAAGCGCAGGTCCTGTAGCGGTACGGCGGCAAGCCCGGCCAGGGTACCGGCCGAGACGGCGGGCAATCCTTGGGTCGATTCCGGGTAGGCGACCGAGGTCGCATCCTCGACCATGATCCATTCGAACTGGACGGCGAACAGGTAGACCGCTGTGACCGACGACAACAAAAGGGGCAAGAGGGCCACCCGCGTCAGGATCGCGTGCAGCCGCGCCGCAAAACTCCCCTTTGGCGCATCGAATATACGTCGCCAGCCGCCCGTTCTGGCTACCAGCAGGGCAAGGCCGCTCAGCGAAAGCGCAGCCATGACGAGGGCCCCGACGCCAGCCAGAATGCGCCCGTTGTCGCTCATCAAAAAGCCGCGGTGAAAGTCCTTGAGGCCCGCGTAGAACCAGCCCGGTTCCGGGCTTGACGCGATGATCGCGCCTGATGAGGGATCGACGATGCCCGACAAGGGCAGGCCGTCGGCATCGCTGTACTGCACGCTGATCTGGCCCGATGGGCTGACCTCGATACTTTCGATGTCCGGCAAGGCATTGGCTAGGGGCCCGGCAATGTCGGCAACCGACTGACCGGTTGCGACAGGTGCCGCTGCGATGCCGTCCTTGATCGGGTAAACCGAAAGGATGGCACCGCTGACGGCCAATGCCAGCACTACGACAAGGGCAAAGAGGCCCAGAGCGGAATGAAGTCGACGCCACATCGGACCGGCCTAGTAGGACACGGTCACTGTGCGGACATAGCCGCTACCTGCGATGGGCTGGCCGTTGTTGGCATCGCCAAGCAGGATGGCGGCTTCGTCAGGTTGGTAACGCTTGTCCTCGACCGCGGTTTCGATGCGCAGCGTATATCCAGCGTTCAGCAAAGCGTCGGGGACATCGATCTGGGTGCGGATCGACTGACCAGACCCGATGCTGGCCCCGGAAAAGCCGTCGACCCTGCCTCCGGCGCGTTGGAACATGCGGTTCCAACGGCTCAGGTCCGCCAGGTAGCGGCTGCGGGTGCCTGCGGTCAGTACGGTGCTGACGTATTGCCCGTTGGCATCGACGATATATGCCGCCAGATACGCCTCCTGGCCGCGATAGGAATCCATCGTGATCGAGATGTTGAAGGGGCGGGCCTGCGCTGGTGCGGCAAGACCCAATACGGCGACAACCGTGGCGGTCTTCAATAGGGTAAACATATGCTTCGTCCTTGTACTGGCTTCGAGTTCGGACGTATCTATGACAGGCCAAGCTGACAGCAGGCTGAACGGCGCGGGGTCGCAGGATACTATGCGAGTTCTTCTGGTCGAAGATAACCGGTCCATCGGAGAAGCGATTCACGCCCATGCCTCGGGCGACGATCATGCTGTGGATTGGGCACAGGATATGGCAACCGCCCGCGATCTTCTGGCCGTTGCGAGCTATGACCTCGTCCTTCTTGACCTTGGTCTGCCAGATGGGCGCGGGATCGACCTGTTGCGCGAATTGCGGCGCAAAGGCGAGGCGGTGCCGGTTGTGATTTTGTCCGCTCAGGACCAGATCGCGTCCCGTATCGAGGCGCTGAACGATGGCGCGGACGACTATTTGACCAAGCCCTTTGATCTGGCCGAATTAAGCGCCCGAATTGCCGCCGTCGCCCGCCGGTATGTGGGCCAGCCCGTAACCGAACAGGTGTTTGGCCATCTGCGGATCGACGCCACAAATCGACAGGTGATGTCGGACGGTGAGTCTGTCGATCTGTCATCCCGCGAATGGGCGGTCCTGCTGCGCCTGACCCAAAGGCCCGGCGCAGTGGTCGCCAAATCCGAGATCGAAGAGGCGCTTTACGCCTTTGGAGCCGAAGTCGAAAGCAACACCGTCGAGGTCTATGTCTCGCGGTTGCGGAAAAAGTTGGGACGCGACGTGATCCGAACACTTCGTGGCGTTGGCTACCAGGTTTCAAGGGAGACTGACTGATGTCCATCAGGGCCCGGCTAATCCTGAGCCTCAGCTTGCTGATCACCGTCTTCTGGTTGTCGGCGGCGATGATCGCCCGCAGCGTCTTTGTCGAAGAGGTCGACGAGATCTTGGAAGACACCTTGCAAGGGGCAGGGAGCCGGCTGTTGCATGCCGCAACGCACGATCGCAGACCCGATGACGGTGCTGGCGCCAGCCTCGAACAGGATCGCGATCGGGACCACGATGATGATCACGATAGCGATGAGTCGGATGACCGCTTTGATGACTGGGACATGCTCAGCGATGGCAGAAGCGACTACCTTGCCTTTGAGGTTCGCGACGGTCAGGACAGGCTCATCATGCGATCTGCCGGTGCGGGCGAACTGCTGTCCGAACGCCGCGAACGGTCGGGTTTTTATGTTACCGACGAGGCCTTGCTTTATTCGATTGCCGATCGTGCGAGCCGCTATTCTGTGACCGTCGCCACCGCAAGAAGTCACCGCGATAGCGCCATTGCCGAGGCGACATGGGCGCTGTTCCTGCCAATGGTCGCGCTTTTGGCACTGATGGCGGGGACCACCTTTTTCCTAGTTCGCCTCTTCGTGGCGCCGGTCAAGGACCTGTCGACCGAACTTTCAAAGCGAGCAGGGACCAATCTCGCGCCATTGGACAGCGCCGCGCTTCCGTCCGAGTTGCGACCGATTGCGCAGTCGGCCAACCTGCTGATGCAGCGACTGCAAAAGGCGATGGATGCTGAACGCGTTTTTGCCGCCAACAGCACCCATGAGTTGCGTACACCCATCGCTGGCGCGCTGGCGCAGGTCCAGCAATTGCGGGCCGAGATCGGCGATGGCAACGGGCACGTCCGCGCCGCAGAGATCGAAGGGGCACTGAAACGACTGGCCAATCTGGGAACCCGTCTGCTGCAACTGGCACGTGCGGACGCCAATCTGGGCCAAAGGCAAGAGCGGCAGAACCTGACACCGGTTTTGCAGGCGGTCGTGTCAGAGTTTACAGGCCGGGCAGTGTCGCCCTTGGCCGTCATCCTGCGCGACAACCTGCGTCAGGATCTCATGGTTCAGATGGATGCCGACGCCTTTGCAATCGTGGTCCGCAATCTGATCGAGAACGCTGAACGCCATGGCGCTTCTGGCAGCCCGATCGAAATCGAAGTGGGCGCGGACTGGACCATCTCGGTCAAGAATCACGGACCGGTGGTGTCGGACGAAGACTTGCCAACCCTCAAACAACGGTTTCAAAGAGGCCACTCTGATGCCGAGGGGTCAGGTCTTGGCCTTGCCATTTCGGATAAGTTGGTCACGCAGAGCGGCGGTGTGTTGACCCTGATGTCTCCGGCGCGGGGGTATGCTGACGGGTTTGAGGCCCTGATCAAGCTGCCATAGCGAGACCTGTGTGATGCGCCCATGAAAAGGGGGGGCGTCTGGCCGGCATCAGCCATGGGTCAAACGATCTAGGGGCGCGTCGCCGCAAGGCATGGCAGTCTGCAAGTCCCCCCAAACAAAATCTTCTTTTCGATGTATCCGCCGTCGAGTGGAGATCGCCTGTCGCCCCGGCCCCACTGCCGGTGCAGAAGGAAGGAACGGTGCAATCAGAAGGGTCCGGAATGGGCGATGCTGCCCCAAACGGACATGTCGTTCTACACAGTTTATTTTGCCGCCCACGGTTTGTTGCATGTCGGGATCGTGGCGGCCCTGCTTTATGAGGCTGCATGGGCCTATGGGTCGTCAATCATCGTTCTGGCGGTGTTCATTGCCTATCAACTCTTTGAATTGGCTCATGTCGGCGGCGCGATGCTGCTGGTTCTGAGCGCCATCGACCTTGCCGTGATTTTCTGACCCTCATTGAGTGGTGGCAAAGGCGGCAGGCGCCGCCGTGGTTTCTTTGAAAGCGATTGCAGCCTGACCCGACGGCGCATGCCGACGTCGTAAACCTACTCGCTTAAAGCGCCGTTGCCCTATCCAGCCATGGGGGAAGCCCAGTTTCCGCATGACCGGTGCAAGCGGCCCGCGCGCAATCGGCCAGACTGCCAAACCTGACAGAGCGACCGGTCAAACCGTTGGCATAATGTGCATATTTGCCTGAGTTCGTCATCAGAACCTTTGCCTCATGAGGAAACACCGGTTCGGTTATCGAACACCAGCAGATGTCAGGGATGACCTGCACGCCGGCCTTGGCCAACCGGGCGATGATGCCCTCTGCCTCGGCGGAGGCGAGGACGTTGCGCCCAACCGTGACGATAACGGTCGTACCTGTAGCAGGCTGGCGTCCGTCCATCAGTTCCGCGAACCGGCGGCATTCGGACAATGACGCATGCGGACTGCCGATTGCGACCAGATCGACAGCGCTGTCCCCTTTGTTGAAGTCGCGCCAAAGTTGCGCCAGATCGTCCGGGATGATCGCAAGCCGTACAGCGTCTTTGGGTGGGGCAAGGTGCCCCTCTGGCGTATGCCCGCGCACATGCAGCAGGGGTGAGGCGGATGTCGTACCAAAAGCGGCGCAAAGGGCCTTGAGGTCATCCTGCGTGGGATGTGCGGCCTCAAACCCCGTCAGGACGGGAACCATGTTGGGAGACTTTGCCCCTGCCAGCCACCCCAGCATGGGCCAAATGGCATCGTCATACCCCTGTGGCAGGCGCACGCGGATCTCAAGGTCGGGGATACGATTGGCGTCCAGATAGACACCTGTATTCGGGGCGCGACCTGTCATGGCAATGAACAGGTCAAGGTAGTCGGGGTGCTTTACCGTGCGAGCCCCAAGGACGGAGTTGGCGAAAATGACGGCATTGGATTCCGACCAGCCAATCGCCTCGCCTTCTGCCGGAACATCCTCGAGCAGATAGGGAGCACAAGTGAACGTGGGGCGTGCCCCCATCCTGACGTAGGCATCGGCAAGACGGCTTGCCTTGCGACCGAAATCCGGGACGACGCCTTGTGATGGCCAATTTTCCCGATCCACTGAAATGGCATTGATGGTTGTGGGGATGATGGTTCTTGCCCCCATCTTCTGCATTTCTTCGGCGAAATCGAGATTGGCGTCATGTGCCAGAATGCAGCCGTCTATGTGCCCGCGTGTCACGTCGACAAAGCCGTCCGCGCCCTGTGCCGCGGCCATTAGGCAAAGGACCTCCATCGCGATGCGAAGGGCCGGGCCGTCCTGCCCGCCCAGCCTTGTCCGATCCACCTCATCAAGGGACAGCGCCTCTGGGTCAAGCCGCGACAGGGGGATCGTCCGGCCTTCGAACTCAAGGGTCGTGGGATCGATCGAGGCATGGGTCGCCCGCGAAAGCGCGTCGTATTCCGGCTGAGGCAGGCGCAGGATGGCGACGGGTGCGTTAAACAATCGCGCGGCCACCATCGCACCAAGGGTCAGGATGTTCTCTTCTTCCCGGAACACAAGGGCAGCGGGTGCCTGGCCGTTGCGGGCCAGTTGCAGCAACACACCGCTGCCACTGCAGGAGCCTCGGGATGTCGGCATCAACACGATGCGGCCGGCAAGGGAGGCCCCGTGATCGGGGTGGTGTGCGTCGATGATGACCCCGGTATCGGGATCAACGCCGCCCCAGAAGCTCAGGCCGTCTTTGCAGGGCAAGACCTCGCCTTTGGCCTTTGTCGCGACCAGGATCGTTGCAGGTGTGGTCCGCGCCATGTTCATGGGTCCTTGTTGCCCAAGGGTGTTCTGCCGTCAGCCGGTATCATGGACGTGCTCCCTGGCACCATGACTTTGGCAGGGCGGTTGCCGCATCACGGTATGTCATTTTTGGCAAGCGCGTCCCGAAGGGTCGGTGCAAGGTCACGGCTGACTGGTATCGACCCGCCCCCGGCCATATGGGCGGTCCACCGGTTGCCGTCCCTTTCAAGCCGCTCGACTGCGTCGAAGGCCACCCAATGAGAGCGATGCACCC
Source organism: uncultured Paracoccaceae bacterium (assembly GCA_937916485.1). The sequence goes on from CALFSV010000292.1 coordinate 9,688, forward strand.
GCATGCCTGGATAGCCGGTCAGATCGGCCTCGGCATCCGCCATCCGCATGAGGATCGTTTCGCGGCCCTGTCGGGTGACAATGTCGAGGTAGTGGTCATTGATCGAAAGCGAAACAAGAGATCGTCCCGTTTCGGGACGCAGGCGACGTAAAAATGTGGTGCCGGGCGGATTGACCGTCAGCGTGTCGACTGTTTTGCCGGGCGGCAGCGCTTTGGCCGTTGTTGTCGCAGGTCGCTCTGGAAGGACGTTGGCTGCCAACTGCCTCTCGACCAGAGGTCTGTGGAAATCCACTACTCCGACGGCAATCCCGATTAGGGCCACGAAAAACCAGATCGTCACCGCGAAGTGGACCGTCGGGACGATCTGGCGAAACAGGGCCTCAAGCGAAACGATGACGACCGCGCCGGGCAGGGCGGCGACAACCGATGCTGCCACTAGGCGGGGATAATAGGGAAACCTGTCTAGCTCGGGATGGGTCAGGGACAGCCACATCGAGATGTTCATGAACAGGCCGACACCGGCAATTGCACAGGCCCAATAGATAACGCGCTGGCCCAGAGTCAGGTCGACATACGTGCCGAATGGGCCGATCACCACACCGAGTACAATCAGGCTGAGCGTTACAATTACCTTGCGTCTGAATGCCGAATTCATGCCGTTTCACGTATCGTAAAATGTCATGTCGATCAATTGCCGAAGTAATTCTGCGACTTGCGAAAAAGCCTTAGTGAATGGCGTGGAAGCCGACAAACTTGTCGTGATCTGACACGATGAACGCCTCTCCAATTCGCCGAAGGCCAGCCGCAATACTGGCGATCCGTGGCCCCGTGTTTTTAAGGCCGAGGGTCAACCTTTGGCCAATCCAGCCGGTGCAACATGGGTCAGAATTTCCGTAACTATATGATTATATGATGATTTTAAAGAATTTGATAAGAAAGTCTGCATTTTTCCCGATAGAAAGAGGTTCCTTTTGCTTACCGCAGTTCTTGCGCCGCTGGTCATTCTTGCCTCTGCGGCATTCTACTGTCTCTCGATGATCGCGATGAAAGCCTGGTGGACTGTTCCGGGTCCGTGGACTTTGATCCTGATCGCAATGGCATTGGTCACTGCCGCGATCTTTGAAATCGTGGCGCTGCGCCAAGAAAGGCTTGGCATCGTATACGTCAGCATCCTTGGGGCGGAGGTGATCATTATCGCCCTTGCCTCCCTGCTTTGGTTTGGTGAGTCGTTTTCTGCCCGGGAGGTGGCTGGGATTGGCCTTGTCCTTGTTGGCACCGCCCTGGCGTGGGACTGACGTTGCTGCCGGTTACCGCGTCGCTGCGCGGCTGCAATCTGAAAGGCTGCAGCGCGCAGGGCGGGCGGATCGACCCGAAAGGGGCGCGCCCAATCCTCTGGCCCGCGCCGAGTGGGATGTATTAGAGTGGATCCGATACATTACCCGGAGCGATCTTAGCCAATGCCCAGACCCGCCCCCATTCTGGCCCCCGCGGTGCGCTCATATCGCGGTGCTATCACGCGCCCCGAACGTTGGGCCGACTGGGTGCCCCGGGCTGGCGACATCCTTGTCTGTACGCCACCCAAATGCGGCACGACATGGACGCAGACGATGCTGGCCATGCTTGTGCACGGGGGCGCTGACCTGCCGCAAAAGCTTCCGTTTCTGTCCCCTTGGGTGGATGCGGATCTGGGTGTCCCGTCCAGCGAAGTGGCGGCCGCCCTTGCGGCGCAGCCCGGACGGCGCGTGGTCAAGACCCACACGCCTACGGACGGGTTCCCGATTTGGGAAGGGGTGACCGTCGTCGCAGTTTATCGCCACCCGTTGGACGTTTTCTTGTCCTTGCACAAACATACGGCCAACCGGGCAAAGCCAGAGCCGGATGACCCGATGGCCCAACCCGTTTCTCAGGCCGTCCGGGCTTATGTCCAAGACCCGCCGACGGGCACAGATTTTGATCGTGACAAACTGGCAATTCTGGTCGCCCACTACGAAAAGACCGTACTTTGTGGTCGGTTACCCGACCTGAAGGTGTTCCACTACTCGGACATGATCAGGGACGGGCGTAAAACGGTTCGGGCGTTGGCGACGGCCGTTGGTATCGACGCTGACGATGAACTGGTCGAAACGGTGGCAAAGGCGACTGCCTTTGGTGCGATGAAGGCGAAAGCGGCGGACTTTGCCCCCGTTGGGGGAACTGGTTTCTGGAAATCGGACGAGACCTTTTTTGACTCTGCCACGTCGGGCAAATGGGAAGGCCAACTTTGCCACGAAGAACTTGCCATGTACGACGCACAGCTGGCCGAACTGATACCCGACACCAAGGCGCGCGACTGGCTTGAGCACGGCGGTGGTCCGGCAGCCTTGTTGTGAACGACGCCTGATTTGAGGTCGATGCATCGTTTGACCAGGTCGATCGAGACCAATCAGGGTAGCAGCGCAAAAGCGATTGACCTTGCCATGGCGGCCCAATTGGGGTCTGCCAGACACCTGAGGCGCAGCCAGAGGAGGCGCATGTCGTGACCTCGTTCATCAAAAAGCATGCGATGCTGAGTATCTCATTCGCCGCAGCCGGGCTGCTGACGCTTTTCTTTCTTGTCAGGTTTCTGGTCTCGACGGTGGTGTGGTCCGACCCCGGGCTTCTGGATCAGGAGATCGCCGGCTGGATGACCCCGCGCTACATCGCGAGATCATGGCAAGTAGAGCCTGACGTCGTGGCGTCAGGTTTGGGGATTGTCATGGATGGAACTGGGCGTCGCGCTACGCTCGAAGAGATCGCCGTTGCGCAGGGTCGCAGTATCGACGACCTGATCGCCGACCTTGATGCCGCTTTGACGACAGCCAAGGGCACCCGCAATGACTGAGACCTTCTTTGGATATGTCTCAAGCTATGGCTTGCCAGTCATTGCCCTTGCCGCGTTCTTCTCATGCCTGGCCGTTCCAATCCCGACATTTGCGGTGATGCTGTCGGGTGGCGCCTTTGCGGCCACAGGTGATCTCGTGCTCTGGCAGGTTCTGGCGGTCGCCTATGGTGCTGCTGTCTTGGGCGATCAGACAGGGTTTCAGATCGGCCGCTGGGGAGGGGCGAGGGTCATTGCGACCCTTGAACGGGACCCCAAGAGGGCGGCCCTGATCGTCAAGGCGCAGGAGGCCGTGGCAAAATGGGGCGGCATCGGGGTCTTTTTCTCGACCTGGCTCTTTGCGCCCTTGCGCCCTTGGGCCCTTGGGTCAACCTCATGGCGGGCGCCGCTGGGATGGCGCGACCCCGCTTTGTGCTTTGGGATGCTGCAGGCGAGGCGATTTGGGTCGCGGTCTATGTCCTTCTAGGGTTCCTGTTCGGGTCGCGTCTGCCCGAGCTTGCGGACCTTGTCGGCGACTCGGCGGGGTTGGTGACGTCCGCGGGGGTTAGCGCGATCCTTGCGGTGTTGCTGATCCGGGCGGCGATACGTCATCGGGCGCATGCCAAGGCCAGCAAAGAAAACGTTTGACAGCAGTCCTCGCGGGTCGCCTCTGCTGGCCATTCTTCTCAACTTCTGGTGACACGCCGCCTTGCGGCCCACAGCAGGGCCGATAGCCGCCGTGCGGTCGGGTGCCGTTGCCTCCGACGATGGCGCGGCCATGGGTGTTGCGTTAGGTCGCGGCTTCCGCGAAAGGAGAGCGTCCGGGCACCTTTGGGCCCCGTTGCGAACTGGTTGGACGGGTACAGTTGCCCAGGAACGGCGCCCCTTCGGACAGCGATCGGCGGACGAAAAAGATGAGGGAAAGCGCAACATGAACACCGCACCAACGGGGGCCACATTGGAAGAGGCCCGCGCTTTTCTTGCCAGGCATCCCGACGTCGAGGGGATCGACATCGTCCTGACAGACCTTCATGGCATCGGACGGGGCAAGATCATCCGCCGCCACGAGCTTGAGGCTCTGTTCGCCGAAGGGCGAGGCATGCCTGCGTCCCTGTTCGCCCAGGATATCCACGGCGATGACGTGGAGGGGGCCTTGGCAACATTCTCGGACAAGGGGGGAGACAGCCGATGCTGGCCCGTGCCCGGAACCCTGGGTCTGCAACCGCTTAGCGGTCGTGGCCTTGTTCTGCTGCAGCTGTTCGACTCTGCCGGGCGGCCGATCCGGCACGATCCTCGGAGCGCGTTGATGCGCCAGGTCGACCGTGCAACGGCCGCCGGGTTTGTTCCGATGGGGGCGTTCGAGCTGGAGTTCTATCTGATCAACGCGTCGCCCGGCGTTGGGGGCGAACGCGCACAGCCGGTCCGCGCCCTTCTTGGAGGGCGGCCGCTTGCATCGAACAACTGCATGTCGGTGGATGAGCTGGACGAAATGTCGCCTTTCTTCGACGCCGTCTATGCGGCGGCAAAGACCTTTGACCTGACGCTTGAGGCGATGATCTCGGAATACGCCGAAGGCCAGTTCGAGCTGACCTTGCGTTACCGTGATCTTGCACGGGCGGCGGATGATCTGATCCTGACCAAGGCGTTGATCCGGACCACAGCCCGTCGGTTTGGTATGACTGCCTGTTTCATGGCCAAGCCCTTTGGGGACCGATCCGGGTCGGGCATGCATATGCATCTGTCCCTTGCGGACAAGGACGGGACCAACCTCTTTGCCGATACGCCAGACGGCGAATTGTCGCCGCTGATGCTGCAGGCGATGGGCGGTATTCGGGGTGCGATGGCTGAAACGATGTTGATCCTCGCGCCGGGTCTGAATTCATGGCGCCGCTTTGCCAGCAATTCCTACTCACCCGCCCAGAACAGCTGGGGGATCGAGGACCGTGGTGTCGCCCTGCGCATCCCCGGATCATCGCCAAAAGCCCGGCATTTCGAACACCGTATCGCCGGGGTTGATGCCAACCCCTACCTCGTGGCCACTGCAGCCTTGGGAACAGCTCTTGACGGGATTGACGCTGGTGCCGAAGTCGGTCCCGCTGGGCCCGAAGGGGCGGCCAGCGCTCCTTTGCCGCCGGACTGGCAGTCCGCGATCGAGGCCTTTGCCGCGTCCGATACGATGCTTGACGTGTTCGGGGCACCTCTGCGAGACGCGTTGGCCGAGGTCAAACGTGCAGAACACGCCCGTTTGGCCAGTCTGGTCACGGATGTCGAATGGTCGATCTACGGCAACAGCCTGTAGCGACCGTCCCGTTGCGCCCGTGGCCGTGACTGCCACGTCGTCCCCTATGCCATCGGATCGAACTGGTCAGCCGCAAAAACCGTGTGGATCACATGGCCGTCAAACATCTCAAGCAGCTTCTTTGAAGTTTCCTTGCTTGCCCATCGGGTTGGAGAGGCAAGCGCCTCTTGGATGTGGTCTCGTGAGGCGAATTTCATTGCCATAACGAGTGGGAAGGGGCTGTCTGCATCGTCGCTTTCCACCTCGCAAAGCACGCGGAGTTCCAAGAGATTTGGAAATGCGCCCCACAGCGGGACAAGGTTTTCGCGCCAATGGGCATGAAAGGCTTCTTCCATACCCGTCTTGATTGTGCCTTTGAAAAACGCGCAGCGAATGAACATCTTGGCCTCTCTTCCTGATTTTGGAGGCAAGCGGCCCCTTTGGCCTTCCAGATAAAGAAACAGCGGGACGCCGCCAAGTGAAACTCTCTTGTCCAGGGCGGGTCTGGGGGTCATCCGGTAGGCGGTGCCGATACCTACCAAGCGCGAGCCACAGAGCGGACCGACGCACTTGTGCTGGTGGGTGCCCGGGCGGTTGCGCGATGGCGCATTCGACCGGTCGATTCCTTTTGCCGAGGGGCCGGGTTTGACGGGCCAAATCGCTGACGTGATTTTCGCCAAAAAACGGGCATCACCAGCTGTTTTCGGGTAGCCTTTGATCGCCATTCTCATTGCATCGAACCAATGGCTGGTGCTATATTAAGGGGGTTAACAGATTGCTGACACGTCAATTGAATGCTGTCGGCCGATCCTGATCGGGAATGCCAAAACAGGACTTCCGCAGAGACCTGCTATGCTGCGTTTTTGTCTTTTGCTGTGACGTACAAACCCAGAGCTATCGAAGCCTCCCGCCGGTGCGGTGTTGTTAGGTATTGAAGGCGTCAAAAGATAATCGTGTTGCATGCTATTCTGAAATATAATCCTGACTTCTATTTTGTGTTTTCGACCTGAAGGACAAGCTGATTTGAAAAGATCGACGTCGTTGTCGCGATTGGCATCCTTGGCCCTTTTGGTCGCAATCGCAATTTATCCAAATTTTGGAGCCAGTCAGACAAGCACGGGAAGTCTCGCTCAAATGTCGGTGCAACCAGTCGGTCATGATGGCGGGTTCGAACTGGTTTTCAGGGATGAATTTGACAAACCGATGCTGAACCTTGATCGCTGGACGACGTGTTTCTGGTGGGACGACAATGGCTGTACGAACCTCGCAAGCAACGAACTGGAATGGTATATGCCGTCCAATGTTCATATCGAGGACGGGGCCCTGATCCTGACGGCCCGGCGCGAAAGCGCGATCGGTTTCGAGGGGCGCGAGTTTCCCTACACTTCGGGCATCGTGACCACGGGTCGCTACTACGCTGAGGACCCGGGGGAAACGCGGTTCGAGGCCACCGAAGGCTATTTCGAAATGCGTGTCAAATTGCCGTCGGGACAGGGTCTATGGCCGGCCTTCTGGATGCTTCCGTCAAGCCTGCATGACAAGCCTGAAATCGACATCATGGAGTTGCTTGGCCATCGCCCTGACATGCTGGAATTGCACTTTCAGTATGAGGACGGCGCCGGTAACCCAAGCAACATCGGACGGCACCTCAGGACCAACGATCTTACCCTCGACTGGGATGTCTTTGCAGCGGAATGGTCGTCCGAGCAGATTGTCTGGTACCTCGATGGTGTCGAAATGTGGCGCTACACCGATCAGCGATATATCCCCGACGTGCCGATGTATCTGCTGATAAACCTTGCGGTGGGCGGGGACTGGCCCGGCGATCCTGACGAAACGACCGAGTTTCCTGCCACCATGAAGGTCGACTACGTCCGCGCATGGGTCAGGAGAGAGGGATGATCCTGGGCCACGAATGCGCGAAGCGTCGGATGCCCCCGCCAGAGGTTAGAGGATGCGCCTGCTAAGTTCCCTCAAGGCGGCAACACCGCTGGTGTTGAATGGCTATGCACTTGTCGCCAATGTCGGGGTCAGTTCTGTTCTGGGCATCGTCTTCTGGATGATAGCGACCCGGCTTTATACGCAAGAGCAGGTCGGGTTTGCGGCGGCTTTGATTTCGCTGATGATGACGACAAGTTTCCTGGCGCAGATGAACATGGGCGCTCTGCTGACCCGGTTTCTGCCATTGGCGGGGGGCGGGGCAGGGCGGCTGATCCTGAAGACCTATGCCGGGGCGGGCCTTTTCGCTGCCCTGGTCGGGACAGGTTTCGCGCTGGCGGCAGGATCGTTCGCCGAACCACTTCTGGTGGTGCGTACCAGCCCCGTCGCGACGATGATATTTGTTGGTGCAACGATCGCATGGACTGTATTCTCGTTGAAGGACGCCGCATTGTCCGGGCTGCGGCGATCAACGTTGGTCCCGGTTGAAAACGCAGCCTATTCGGTCCTGAAGATCGTGGTCCTGGTCCTTGTGGCGCAGTTGGCTCTGCCGAAGACCGGGGGCATCTTTCTGGCTTTTGTCCTGCCCCTTATCCCTTTGATCCTGATCATCAATGCCGCAATCTTTGCTCGGCTACCGGCACGCGCGACGACCCCCGTCGGACAGTTGCCGGACCTGAAGACGGTCTTTCGTTTTCTGGGCTGGGATTTCCTTGGCAGTCTGGGCCTGTCGGCAGCATACGGCCTTGCCCCCTTTTGGGTCACGGCATTTGCGGGCGTGGCCTCGACTGCCACTTATCATCTGGCATGGAGCATGGCCTATTCCATCCACCTTGTGGGCATGGCGATGAGCGTCTCGTTGATTGCCGAAGGCGTGACCGACCCGTTGCGCTTGCGAAGACTTATCGTCGATACTTTGTGCCATGCCCTGATCCTGAGCGTTCTGGCCGTCGTGGTTATCGCCGCCGGGGCCCCGCTGCTGATGGGGATGTTCGGAAAGAGTTATGTGGCTGAGGGCGCGCCGGTCTTGCGTATCCTTGCCCTGTCCTGCTTGCCGTGGACTATCTCAACGATTTATTTTGCCTCGGCCCGGATCAAGGGTGACACCCGTGCCGTTGCCTTGGTCCAGATCAGCACCCTTCTTGTCTTTGCTGCAACTGGTGCGATCCTGGTTGCGGGCCTTGGTGCGCTTGGCGTCGCCCTGGCCTGGCTTGTGGCACATGGCGTTACCTGCGCGGCTGTCGTTGTTTCCGTGATGCGAAGGGATGGCCCCGGCACCCTGGCTGACTGGACCATCGCGCTTGCCCATTCGGCGATGCAGCTGCTGCGGTCGGTTTGGAAAATGCTGCGGGGCGGAAGCAGGATAAACCGGCGGATCGCTCAGGATCTGGTGTCACCAGGTGATTTCCATTGTCCCGATTGTTCCAAGCTTACCGTCCTGGACGGTTCGACCAATTGCGTGACGGCCGTTCTACTGGAAAACGACGGGCCGGCCGGCGGCCCTGTCGGGGTCTTGAAATTCGGAACCAGCCCCAGGGGGCGCGCCTATGTTTCGCGAAATGCCGAGGCGCTTCGGTCGTTGGTGGCGGACACGCGTTTGGCTTCGCACTGGGACCTGATCCCTCGCATTCTGGCTGAAGACACCACGTCCGGGCACATTCACACGGTCGAAACGGCTATTGTGGGGTTTGATGGCCTTCAGTTGGACTTTGGACGCAGCGATGCCTTGCTTGCGATGGCGGTCGCATCATCCACGGTGGCCGAGATGCACCGCAAAACGGCCACCAGGTCGCGTCTTGATGACCGTTGGGCAGAAAACTGGATCGACGCTCCCGCGGCAATCGTGAGGGAGGCGACTGGCAATCTGGGCAATTGGCGGCAGCGCGAAATCGGGATCGAGAGGCTTTGCGCTGACCTGCGAGCTGCCTGTGTCGGACGATGGGCAAACCTTGGTCTAGGGCATGGGGATCTATCGTTCGGCAACCTGTTCTTTTCAGACCGCGATATCACCAGTCGTGATCTGCGCGTTGCGGGCCTCATCGATTGGGAGGCCTATCGCCCGGATGCCCTTGCTCAACTGGATGCCAGCCACCTTGGCCTCACTGTCAGGATGGCCCGGACAGGCGAAGAGATTGGTCCTGTCGTGAGAGATTTCCTGCAATCGGACGGTTGGACTCTGGAAGAGATTGCCGTCTTCAGGACCGCGGGGGTCCGTGATGACAACGACCCGTTGGACGACAAGGCGATCGTTGTTCTGGTGTGGCTGCGCCATGTGGCCACGATTGTCCGCAACACTGAACCTTCCTTGAAGTCCAGACTTTGGCTGGCATGGAACGTTGATCGCGTTCTTGACACAGTCGCGCGTATCCGGTTCGCGGCCCACCCATGACGAGCAGACCCAGAACCGCCCCCCAACAATCGTCTGGGCAGTCAAGATCGCGTCCGAGCCTTGTGGCGCAGGTTTTG
>CALFSV010000293.1 GCA_937916485.1 uncultured Paracoccaceae bacterium
AAGGCAGCCCTATGATCCGGCTGGCAACCGCATGCGCTGAAACGGGGTGGCGATCGGCGCGCCGATAGGGGATCTGGAATAAAATAGGAGGAAGGAGCTCCTCTGTTGAGGAACAGACTAACTAAAAAGCGAAGATATTTCCGGGGAGTAGGTCAAGTGGCGGAATAGATTTGCGATATGCTCTCATTCCTTGAGGTTATGTGTTTTTGAGACAATTACCAACATTTTCTAACTGCAGGAGCTGGTCGAAAATTTCAATGCAGATCGATTCGTGCAACTGGCAATGATCGAACGGGTATCAGCTATCAAAAATATAGTCGAAAAACGCATACTTCCAAGTGTGAGGCAATCAAACCTCTACAAGAATTGCAAAATATTGTCAGGCGGTGACGTCGTTTGGCTTTAGGAAAATTGGAGAACAAACTGAGTAGGCGTAAAACTAGCAATCTACAACTAAAAACAGGGAGAATATCGCATGTCTGAAGACACAATTACCGGAAACAAGCAGCATTCAGCCGTTAAGATGTACGCAGAGGAATGCAAAACAGGCGATCTTAGTCGTCGTGAATTCCTTACACGCGCAACAGCTCTGGGCGCAACGACAGCAGCTGCTTACGCATTGATCGGCGTGGACGCCCCTGCGCACGCTGCTGCGCATGCAAAAGCTGGCGGAACATTGCGCATTCAGCAAGAAGTACGCGCGCTTAAAGACCCACGTACTTATGACTGGGCACAAATCGCGAACTTTACACGTGGTTGGCTGGAATATCTTGTACGCATCAACGCCGACGGTTCCATCGAAGGCCGTCTGCTTGAGAGCTGGGAAGTAAACGACGACGGCACCGAATACACATTGAACGTCCGCAAAGGCGTCAAGTGGAACAATGGTGACGACTTCACAGCCGAAGATGTTGCACGCAACATCGCAGGTTGGGCAGACAAAAGCGTTGTCGGTAATTCAATGGCCGGCCGAATGGCAACTTTGATTGATGCCGATTCTGGAAAGGCCGGTGAAGGTGTTATAACGGTTGTGGATAGCCACACTGTAAAATTGGTACTGCCTCGTCCTGACATCACAATCATTGTTGGCATGGGCGACTATCCAGCTGCGATCACACACGCATCACACACAGCTGATACAATGCTTTCTAACCCCATTGGCACCGGAGCGTATTTGCCAGAATCATTGGGAGTTGGCGTTCGCGGAGTTCTGGTCAAAAATCCGAACCACACGTCTTGGTCCGAAGGCAACTACCTTGACCGGATCGAATTTGTCGATTTTGGCACTGACCCAGCTACGATTGTTACGGGTGCGGAGTCTGATGAATTCGATATGACGTACGAGATTACCGGCGAATTCATCGACATCTTTGATGGCTTTCCAGGTTGGACTAAATCTTCGGTGAACACAGCGCAAACAATTGTTATTCGTTGTCAACAAACAGCCGAAGTTGACGGCAAAACACCTTATGCTGACGCACGTGTTCGTCGTGCATTGGCAATGGCCGTCGATAACGCTGTTTGCCTCGAGCTTGGCTATAACGGTAACGGCAGCGTTGCTGAAAACCACCACGTTGCGCCGTTGCACCCAGAATACGCAGCCCTGCCTAAGCAGGTTGTGGATGGTGCCGCAGCAAAAGCGCTGATGGAAGAAGCTGGTTTGGCCGACTTTGAGCACGATTTGATCTCAATCGATGGTGGCTGGCGCAAGGACACCACTGACTCTGTTGCCGCACAATTGCGCGACGCTGGCATCAAGGTGAAACGGACCATTATACCGGGTTCCACGTTCTGGAACGATTGGTCGAAATATCCGTTCAGCTCTACAAACTGGAGCCAACGTCCACTTGGCGTTCAGGTGCTGGCACTGGCTTATCGTTCAGGTGAAGCTTGGAACGAAACTGGCTTTAACAATGCTGAATTTGACAGCCTGCTAGAATCGGCCCTGTCGATTGTTGACACTGACAAACGTCGCGAAGTGATGGCCAAAATCGAAAAGATCATGCAGGACGAAGGCGTGATCATTCAGCCATTTTGGCTAGGTCTCAACCGTCATTACAAAGACGGTGTTGTGGGCGCAGAAATGCACCCTAGCTATGAGATCTATCCTGACCAATTGGGTTGGAAAGCCTAAGTTCATGAAGTCACGATTGAGTACAGATTTTTAACTCAATCAAAATCGGCGGTGGATGGGAAATGGACGGCAGACACTTCATCAAAGGTTGTCGGATGGAAGACTAATTCTAACGGCGTCGTAAGCCTATTTGATCTCCCTCTCTAGGCTGGTAGTGAAACGGGGCACTGTATTGTGCCCCGTTTTATTCGGGACGGCTAATCGCAACGCTGAAACGCATGATTAAGACCACCTTTCGTAGGTCTCACTATGACCGCTTACAGCGCATTCCAAATACCCAAGCAAATAAAGATAAAACCGGTTTTGAACGAGGTTCATGTAATGGCAAAGATTACCTATATCGAGCATAACGGCACCGAACATCAAATTGATGTGGCCAATGGGTCGACGGTTATGGAAGGCGCTCGTGACAACAATATTCCCGGAATCGAAGCCGATTGCGGCGGTGCCTGTGCCTGTTCGACCTGCCATGTCTACGTCCACCCAAACTGGGTTGATAAACTGCCGTCAATGGATGATATGGAAGAGGACATGCTGGATTTCGCCTATGAGCCAGATCCGGCGCGCTCTCGCCTGACTTGCCAGCTTGAAGTCACTGACGCCCTTAACGGGCTTGTGGTGCAGATGCCCGAAAAACAGATTTAAGCGGCGACCATATTTACTTAACTGCCACTGTTTTCCATTGCATCCGGCTCATCGATCATCGACAGGCCCTGACCCCAGAATTTTGGATTTCGGACATCCAGTTTGAATGGAGAGATCAGGTCTTTGTGGCGTTGCGAATTCCATTGCTGTAGCCGAGATGTTGGTGGCCCTCACACTGCCCCATGAATAGGCCCATAGATCGTGGACGCCTTCTTTCCCAATTTCGAGGCAAGAAGGCTATGATGAGCAACGATGAGTTCAAGCGGGATGCGGTCGAGCAGTTCACCGAGCGGGGTTACCTGGTCAGAGAGGTTTCGGACCGCCTCGGAGTTAGCTAGCATTCTCTTTATGCATGGAGGTGGAAGTACTCGAATGCGGCGGCCGGAGAATCTGAATGTCCGTATTCACATCGTCTGCATTAGTTTTCGTGAGCCACTTAAACTGTCTATGAAAAGGCCCACACCACTTGAATTTTGCTAGCATTTTGAATCCAATCTGTGAACTAGATCAAATGCAAAACGCTTTAGTTGCGGACATATCTGCTATTCGATGCCCGGAGATGAATTCCCGCTACTTCTTATACCCGTGACGTTGGTCAGAAAATTCCAAAGTTGCTTAGCGGACGGCGACAGTTGAGCGTTTGCCCTGTAACACAGAAAGTATGACTTTCTTGGTGTAAGCCCGGCATTTCCAATCCTAACCAGCTTGCCGGACCGAAACTCGCTGTCGAGCAGATCCGAATAGGCAAGGAGGATGCCTTCACCCTTGATTGCCTTGCCGACCGAATGCATGTAGCTGTGACAGGCGATCGTATGCCATGATGAAACTTTGGCAAATCTCTTTTGCTCTAGCCAGCGTTGCCAATTGATCCAATCTGGCGTGAGGATGGGAAATTCCAAAAGAGCAGGCGCGTTCTGAGCGGGAATTGTGCTGTCAAACATCGCCAGCGCCTCTGCCTTCTCGGCAATCTCTGGCGAAGCTGCCGGCATCAGTTCGCCGCCCAATAATTTGGTGGTTTCCCAGCCATGTACATTCCCATCGCAAAACAAAACGGCAAGATCATTCTGGTCCGACAACAATTCAGCTGTGTTTTCGGTCGTCACAACGTTCACATTGCACGAACTGTCGCTCAGCGAGAATTCCCGGAGTTGCGTGTACAGCCAGAACATAGAGGTGGTTTCATTCGCGGCGATGCGAACCACAGGCTCTCCTGGTGTTTGGACCTTGGCAATTGCAAGTTTCAGGAAATCCAGCGCAATCTCAACATCCGCCGCTAACACCTTACCTGCTTCGGTAATCTGCAAGGAATTATTGTCGCGTGAAAAGAGTGGTGTTCCAAGCCAATCTTCAAAACGCTGAATGCGTTTGCTAACGGCCGCTTGAGTTACAAACAGCTCCTGGGCGGCGCTGTTAAGACTGGGGTTGTTTGCGGCCGCATGGAAAAACAGCAGGTTATCAAGCGGTGGCAGGTCTTTGCGATATTGGCTCATTCCATAAAGTTATAGGTTTTGGAGACAATTACCAGCGTTTTATGTTCTCCTGAAATACGTGAAAAATCTTCATGTCGACACTTTAGGAGGATTTGCGATGTCAGGCACTGATGAGCATTTGAAAGCCGGCACGAGCAAGGCATGGAATTGGCATCCAGACCTGCCCGTCGCTATATCGCCGCTTTTCGCCTGGCCGCCAAAGCCAGTTGCGACGCTGAAGTGGTTCGCCGACCGCTGGTTGCCTGTCACCGAATTTACGGTCTACGCGTTGATGGCTTGGGCCACCTGGGCTTGGCTGGTGCCTCCGCTAGAGCAGATGCAGACGCTGAGTTGGGGATGGGTGTTACAGCTTTGGGCGCGCAACCTGATCGCGCTGATTATTATTGCCCAAGGTTTGCATCTGTGGCTCTACGGGTGGACAAGACAGGGTGACGATTTCAAGTATGATCGACGCGGGCTCGCCAAGAATGCGCGGATTTTTCTGTGGAATGATCAATACTGGGACAACGTGACATATGCGTTGTTGTCCGGTGTCACGATTTGGACTTTTTACGATGCCATTGTCTGGATGGGCTATGCCAATGGATGGGCACCCATGATCACCGTGCAAAGCAATCCGATCTGGTTCTTCGCGCTATTCCTGTTGTTCCCCCTCATTCAATCATTCCATTTCTACTGGCTGCACCGTGCTTTACACGTTCCGTGGCTCTACAAGCGCGTGCATTCGGTACACCACCGCAGTGTCTCAGTCGCGCCGTGGTCTGGCTTTTCCATGCATCCGATCGAACATATCGGCTACATGAGTGTGCTCCTGATTTTTCTTGTCGTTCCCGCCCATCCGATCCATTTCATCTTTTTTGGCTTCTGGCAGGTGCTGGCGACCGCCACCACTCATGCCGGATTTGAAAACCTGGTGCTGGGAGACAAAGCGCACCTTAAGGTCGGGTCGTTCCACCACCAACTGCATCACAGGTATTTCGAATGTAATTACGGCAATGTAGAGATTCCGTGGGACAACTGGTTCGGCAGCTTTCACGACGGCAGCCCCGAGGCGACCGAACGCGTGCGGGAAACCAAGAAGCGTATGCATGCGAACATGCAACGCGAAGGAAAAAGTAATTGACACCGGGTCAATCGCTGGTGGATCGGCGCATTTTTCCCCTACTGAAAGACAAGGTTGCTCTGGTCACCGGAGCTGGGTCCGGAATCGGGCGCGCAGGTGCGATCGCAATGGCACAGCACGGCGCAACTGTGATTGTAACTGATCTTGATTACGAGAAAGCGGCGCAAGTCGCGGCTTCGATAAAAGCAGAAGGTGCGAGCGCTTGTTCCGCGGCTTTGGATGTGACAGATGATAGTGCTGTGAAGGCCGTAATCGACGAAACCGTCATGACACATGGTCGGTTGGATATTCTACACTCACACGCAGGATACCAAATTGAGGGCAATCTTGAGCAGGTTCCGCTGGAGGGCATGGATTTATCATGGCGTCTGAACGTACGCTCGCATTTTATTGCGGCACGTGCTGCCGTGAGGCATATGCGGGCGCTGGGAGGCGGCAGTGTTATCATCACTGCATCCAATTCTGGCGTGCAATATGACCCTGAAATGATTGCTTATGCCACGACAAAGCACGCTGTAGTGGCGATGACGCGGCAAATGGCGGGCGACTATGCGAGGCACAACATACGGTTCAACACACTTTGTCCAGGCTTCATCGACACCCCATTCAATGCCGGTTTTGAAAAGCAAATGGGAGGGCGAGATAAACTTGAAAACTACATATCGCAGACAATCCCAATGGGCCGCTGGGGTACAGCTGGCGAAGTGGCTGACTCAATCCTGTTTCTTGCCTCAGACATGTCCACATTTATGACGGGCCATGCGTTGGTGATCGACGGTGGTGAAAGCATCTGATTTTAACATGTGAGGTTGAATCCGCCCCAGGGGGTGGCTAGCAAATATCCACCATCGATAGTTGACACAGTGAGACGCTATTTGAGCAGACCTAGGAAACGACTTTGGTAGGAAGAAGATGCCTTTGAGTTTGGCCCGTTTTAAAAATAACCGATGACAAGCCCGACAGGGATGGCTCCACAAATAGGATTTGAAGATGATTGAACGTATTGATGCCGGTGTCCGGTCTTCCAAAATTGTAAAACATAACGGGGTTGCATACCTCTCTGGCCAAGTAGGTGAGGGCGAAACGATCCAAGAGCAGGTTAAGATCTGCCTGGGAAAGATCGACGCTTTGCTGGAGCAGGCAGGCTCCAGTCGTGAACAGATGTTGCGTGTCACGATCTGGCTGGCAGATATGTCAGATTTTGCCGGGCTTAACGAAGTCTGGAATGCTTGGGTTCCTGAGGGTCACGCGCCAGCCCGTGCCTGCGGCGAAGCCAAGCTGGCCCGTGCAGAATTGAGGGTCGAGTTTATTGTGGACGCGGCCTACGATTGATCTGCTGCGGGTTTCGGCTTCGCTAATCGCACGGGCAACAACGTCAACCAGATTGCACAGCGCCGGAACGAGGCGAGCGGTGTGCTGTAAGCTAAGCGCTGCGATTTTGTAGATTGGCGCACCTGTCATCAGATTGGGAACTTCTCAATCTGATGACAGGAGGTTCCGATGGTGGAACATTATGTACCCGCGCTGCGCAAACGCTTTCTCGAAGACATGCGGATCGTGGGGCTCAATACCTGTCGATCAAGTATTCCGAGCGCCTTGAGGAGTGTCCGTCGTCATATAAAGTTGGACATCGGAGCGGCTTGAGTATTGGAGGCTCTGGCTCGTTTGTGTGAATTATTATGCGGCTTGTTTTTGATGTTGCAAGCGGCGTTTCTGGATTGTCTGTTTCTTGATCTTTGCCCTTTCCCTCAGAATGGCTTTGTCGCGCCCAAAGTAGACGTCAGCGGGTGTGACGTTGTTCAGGCTCTCGTGGTAGCGGTGGTTGTGTAGTAATGGACGAAGGCCTCGATCTGTCGTTCTAGATCGCCTGGCAGAAAGTAGTTTTCCAGCAGAACACGGTTCTTCATTGTTTGATGCCAGCGCTCGATCTTGCCTTGAGTTTGCGGGTGGAACGGTGCGCCACGAATGTGCGTCATGCTTTGTCCCTCCAACCATTCGGCTAGATCGCCAGAGATGTAGCAGGACCCATTGTCGCTGAGCAGACGTGGTTTGTGGCGTACAACGGCTTGGTCGCAACCCGACGCTGTTAGCGCGATTTCGATCGTGTCTGTGACGTCCTCCGCCCGCATATTTGTGCTGAGCTTCCATGCGATGATGTAGCGGGGTTTTGTCACTATAACTAAGGGACTGTGAAAGATGTCAGATATCGTTTTTCAAATGACGCTCGCCGAAGCGTTCCAAGCATCAAATGCTTCAAGGCGGTGATATCGGATTGTTAAGGCGGAGCGACGGCGGGCCGGAACGGAGAAGCAATTTCGTATAGCGGAATGGATTGATACGAACCGCTGCAAATTTCCGGGCGAACGATATCCCTGCATTGCCCTTTCCCGTTTTCGAAATGGCAAATGGCTATTCTCGGCTCGATTGTTGAGCCCTTTGTGAGAACGGTGCTCGACGCCCGGAGCGATCTCGCGCTTGGCTGCACCATATGAGCGAAGCTTGTCGGTGACAAAGCGTTTCGGCACAAAACCATGGCGTTTCATTAATCGGTAAAGCAGTCGTTTTGCCGCTGTCTTGTCGCGTCGGCGTTGAAGAATTTCGTCAAGTACGATCCCATTCTGATCCACCGCACGCCACAACCAGAACTTCCTGCCTTTGATCTTCACAACAACTTCATCGAAATGCCAGATGTCGCCAGGTTGAAGCTGCCGGCGACGCAAGCCAGATGCAATTGATGGGTCGAACTTAACAACCCATCGACGGATAGTTTCGTAAGAGACATCAATCCCACGTTCCAGAAACATCTCTTCAACTTAGCGAAAACTGAGGTTGAAACGACAATACAGCCAAACTGCGTGAGTGATGATTGCTGGTGGAAAACGGTGACGCTTGTAGCTCATTGATTGCGTACTCATCCGAGCTGCGTACGAGCAAATGTTGTGGTCGGCAACTCCAGCAAGTTTATGTGACAACACCTTCGAAAACCATCCTTCATGGATGGCTTGGACAGAGTAATCTGCACGTAGACAAAAAAAGGGGCGGCGATTTTCGCGGCCCCTTTTCCGTCCCAATCAACAGATGAACTTGCCATTAAGACTTGGACGGCGTTGCCTCTTAGCTCAGCAGTTCTTCCTCAAATCCCAAGTCTGACAACAATTCTGGCCCATCTTCGGTTATCAATATCTGCTGCTCTAGCTTGACGCCTTCGGCGTCGCCAGGGGCACCTGCATAGCTTTCAACACAGATGACCATGCCCGGCTCAAGAATACCGTCATGTCCCTTTGCGCGTATTTTGTCAGAGTGAATCAATAACGGGAATTCGTTGCACAACCCGCTGCCGTGGGCGATGGCGGGTTGTTCGAATGCCTTGTACTTTTCAGGCATCCGGTAGGCCAGATCGGCCAGTTCGAAAAAACTGCGTCCGGGCGTGAACAGCTGCCAATTACGCAACACCTGTTCATGCGCCAAGGCATATAGGCGGCGCTGTTCGCCCTTGGGTTTCTTGTCGCCGACGGTCCAGCTACGGGACAAATCTGCGCCATAGCCGTGCGGCCCGATAAGATCGGTATCAACACAGATCATGTCGCCTTCTTCGACAACACGCTCGCTGGCCTCTTGATACCACGGGTTGGTGCGCGGACCAGAATTCAGCAGCCGCGTCTCGATCCATTCGCCACCAAGTTCGATGTTGGTCTGGTGCAAGATCGACCAGATGGCGTTTTCTGTCATGCCCGGTTTTGTCGCCGCAATCATCCGCCGTACACCCTCCTGACAGACATCAATGGATTGGCGTACCGCGTCGATCTCTTCGGCTGTTTTGATCAGCCGCGCCATATGCGCGACCTCAAAGCCGTCTACAACTTCGATATTGGCAGCTTCCAGAAGATGGGTGCCGGTCGGGTCCATCTTGTCAATTGCCAGCCTGCGATTGCCACCGCCGTGGGTCTTCATCAAATCCACGATCTCGGCGCACCATGATTGCGCGAATTCCATCAGGCGCGGTCCGGCGGCAAAGTGATACCACGCCTGCGCAATACGAACTTCGTCCACCGCAGGGCGACCATCGGCCATAAATTCGCAACCGCTAAATTCAAACAGGATCACCGGACCTTCGACGGCCACAAAAGCATAGCGGCAGGGGTTATGCAGGGAATAGACCT
Source organism: uncultured Paracoccaceae bacterium (assembly GCA_937916485.1). The sequence goes on from CALFSV010000293.1 coordinate 9,553, forward strand.
GCATGTTTGTGGTGCCGGTGGTATATCGGATGTTAACGGGATCGTAGAACAACCCCGCCGCGCAATCGTACTCCAGCAGTTTTGCCTTCAACCGCGCGACACGCCCCAGATCAAGACGGCGGTGCCAATCGGCGTCTTGTCCCAACATATCGGCCC
>CALFSV010000294.1 GCA_937916485.1 uncultured Paracoccaceae bacterium
GACGCTGCTCGAACGGCAGTGAGTCGCGAAAAGCACAAACTCGGCGGACCTCTTCGATCGCCTCTTCGGGGGTCTTGCCAATATTATTGAGGCTGTGCGTCCGCGAGGCTGATATTGGCATGGTCAACTTACGCGCACCGGCTGCAATGGCGTTTTCTGCACCCTTGAGGTTGGGAATCAGCGCCAGAACTGTGAGACCCTCAAGTTTGTTCGCTTCTCTTACGAGTGTGGCGCAATCGGCCATTTGGGGCAGCAGGTGCGGGGACACGAAAGATCCCACTTCGATCTCCCGAAGCCCCGAGGCTGCTAGCGCTTCGATCCAATGGAGCTTAGCCTCCGTCGGCATCGTGCGTTTGATGCTCTGTAGCCCGTCCCGCGGGCCAACCTCACTCACGAGTACGTCAATTCCCTGAAGCACGGCGAACCCCTCCACTGTTAATTCTGCTTGGCAGACGTAATTTCTGTAGAGTAAAAACTGCAGCCACTCTGCGTATTGAGAGGTCCGTCATATCGCACCTTCCTCTTTCAGGCCCAAAATCTGGGCCTTGTCATAGCCAAGTTCATTCAGGATATCGTTTGTATGCTCTCCCAAAGTCGGGGGTGGAGAATCGACACCAGGAGCAATACCATCAAGCTTAGCACCGATCCCGACCAATTGCAGATCCTCCGAGCCAACGCGATGGGTTTGCAGTAAGCCTCGATCCGCAAGTTGCGGATGCGCCAGCGCCTCGGGCACCGACCAGACCGGTCCTGTGGGGACACCATTTGTTGTCAGCTTCTCAACCCATTCATTGGTGGGGGCAGTGGCAAAGGCCGCCTCCAATTCAGCGGTCAGGGCAGATCGATTGGCCAGTCGGTCTTTTCTGTCGGCAAAGCGTGGATCCCGCGCCAAGGATGGATTGTCGATGATCTCGCAAAGTGCCTCGAATTGTTCCTGTTTGTTGGCGGCAATGTTCATCACACCGTCGGCGGTTTTGAACGTGCCCGACGGGCTAGCCGTGAAATTATCGTTGCCGTTCGGGATGGGTGCCTGCCCGGCGATCAGATGGTTCGACACCACCCAGCCCATCGTGGCAATCACGGCCTCTAGCATCGAGACGTCAATAAAAGTGCCGCGATCTTCAGCCTTATTGGCAAGGGCTGCGGCAACTGCAAAGGCCGCTGTAATGCCACCAATTGTATCACCCATCGGGTAGCCCACCCGATAAGGCGCAGTGTCGCCGTCGCCGGTGATCGACATCACGCCACTCATCCCCTGAACGATCTGATCATAGGCAGGCAGTTTCGCCAGCGGGCCATCCTGGCCGAAACCTGAGATGGCACAATAAACAAGGCGAGGGTTTGCCTCGCGAAGCGTTTCATAATCAAGGTCCAGACGTGCCATCACGCCGGGGCGAAAATTCTCGACCAAGGCATCGGCCTTTTGTACCAATTCTTTCAGGATGCGTTTTCCAGATGCCGATTTTAGGTTCAAGGTGATAGACCGTTTGCCCGGGTTTTGCGCCAGAAAGGATATGCCCATAAGGTTGGCGTTACGTGCGGGATCAGCCCCAAGCTGGCGTGCAAGATCACCTGTACCCGGAGTTTCAATCTTGATCACGTCGGCCCCCATATGGGCCAGTTGGTGACAGCAGAACGGACCGGCCAGAACATTGGTCAGATCAAGAATGCGAATGCCCTTTAACGGTGCTTGCGTCAATGTCTGCCTCCTTCGTGCACAACCTTAGCTGCAGTGAAAAATTCGCGGCAATAACTGCCTTTTTCCGGCGCGCCGTAAGATGATCCTTTTCGGCCCGTGAATGGCGCGTGGAAATCCATGCCAGCGGTGGGTAGATTGACCTGGATCATGCCTGCCTCGGCGTTCTGCGAGAAATGGTCGATCTTGGCGGCATCCCGCGAGACGATGCCTGCTGACAAACCGAATTCGCAGTCGTTGGCGGTGGCAAGGGCGGCGTCATAATCCGGTACGCGCAACACGGCAGCGATTGGGCCAAAGATCTCGTCACGGGCCACTGCGGCCTGTGGGGACACATCCGTAAACAGGGCTGGAGCAAAGTAATGTCCGGGCGTTTTGGATTCGACTTCACCGCCACCTGCGGCAAGTGTCGCGCCGTCATCCACAGCTTGAGAAACGTATCGTTTGTCGATAGCCAGCTGCGCCTCACTGGCCACCGGGCCAATCTGGGTATCTGCTGCACGTGCATCACCGATCCTGAGGTCTTTCATTGCCGTACAAAGACGGTCGACAAATGCGTCGTGAATTCCCTCAGTCACGATCAGGCGGGAAGAAGCCGTGCATCTTTGCCCGGTTGAGAAAAAGCTACCCTGTAAAGCGCAGTGCACCGCCAGATCCAGATCCGCATCATCGAGTACAATCAATGGGTTCTTGCCCCCCATCTCAAGCTGCATTTTGGCCCCACGGGCGAATAGCGCAGCACCAATTTTGCGCCCGACAGGTGTGGAGCCGGTAAAGGTAACCCCTGAGACCTTGGGGTGTGCAACAATCGCTTCGCCTACTTCTCTGCCCGTGCCCATCACCAGATTGAACACACCCTCGGGAAGACCCGCGCGTGCAATAATGTCAGACAAAATCCAGGCCGATCCCGGCACCAGTTCGGCAGGTTTGAACACAACCGTATTGCCATAGGCTAGGGCGGGTGCAATTTTCCATGCAGGGATCGCCAGTGGAAAATTCCAGGGCGTGACCACGCCCACGACGCCGATTGGCTCACGCAGAACTTTAAGCGACACACTTTCTCGTAGTGATTGGTAAACATCGCCAGTTGTGCGATATGTCTCTGCCGCGAAAAATTTGAACAGATGTCCTGCACGATGTGCTTCTGCGTTGGCCTCAGAGAGGGTTTTACCCTCTTCGCGGGCCAGCATGTCACCCAGCTCTTCCACACGGGCGAGGATTTCTGACCCGATACGGTCAAGAGCTTCGAACCGTACTAGAGGTGATGTTTCACGCCATTTAGGAAACGCGACAGTCGCGGCTTCGATCGCTTCAACGGTCTGGTTGGTATTGGCTCGAGCATAATCACCGATTATGTCGTTCAGATCAGATGGGTTGATATTGGGGGCAGCATCGTTGCCAGCCACCCATGTTCCAGCGATATAGTTGGGAAACGGGTTTACAGTCATAATAATTCCTCAAGAACTGGCCGCCAGCCAATATCTTCATGACGGTGGTCCACAGTATTGACGTAAAAATAGGTTGGGCCATGATAGCCCCGGCATGCCCGTCCGTCCGCGCGGTGGGCGACAGGTTCGACCGTCCAGCTGACTGCCCCGAACCAGTTCCACAATTTGTTGTGTGCGGAATTCAGATGATCCGGGCTAAGCGGCTTTGCACTGTTGGTCGGGTCCGGCTGAGGCGCGCTCAAGGCGCCGCCACCGCCCACCAACGCATCCCACTCATTGGGCCCGGTCGCACCAAGGTAAGGGTCATCATGGGGCGTATCACCACCGGTCAGCAACCGGCAGCGAAACGGCTTGCCATCAATCGACACCTCTGTGCCAAAGACATAGCCGGCATCATCCAGATCTTGCCAGCTGACGCGGCTCATAAGCATCCGGTCGGCCACCAGATACCGGGTACCTCCCTGCTGAAACACATGCCAGTTCAGGCGCTCTGAAGGGTCCTGGGGGCTGTCTGTGAGAGCCCAGTTGTTCCAGTCAGGATCACGCTCGAATTCCGGGAGGTTGCCGGGTTGCAGACCATCGTATGGACAAAGCGCTGCTAGATCCGTGATCCAGGGGCGGGTTGCCGGAGCAAGGATCTGTCCTGCATGTGATAACCCACCCAGCTGCCAGGTTCCGATATATTCCATCATTGTTCTGTCACCGACCTCGTGCGGAAGCGCCGCAGAATCCGGAACAGCATTTCCGCCGCCAGGAATTCCGTGCGCTCTGAGGGATCAAGCGGTGGTGAGACCTCGACAATGTCCAAACCACCCAAGGGGGCCTCGGCCAAACCATCCAGCAAATCATAATACTGACGAGGTGTAACGCCGCTGTGCACGATAGACCCTGTGCCGGGCAGGTAACCGGCGTCCATCGCATCAATGTCAATGGTCAGATAAAGTTCGTCGCACCCCTGCATGGCGTGAGCAAGCGCCTGGCGCATGACCTCTGCCGCGCCCATTTCATGCACGTCACTGGACGAAAACACCCGACCACCCTGTTCTTCGATCAAGGCCAAGTCACCGCCATCGACCCAGCCCGCGATGCCGACCCAGACCATGTTGGATACATCTATGTTGGGCAATTCAGAGATCCGGCGGGCATTTGTTGCGTGGTTGTGACTGCCCCATGCGCCCAGTCGGTCAGAGAAATCCAGATGGCCGTCGATCTGAATATACCCAAAGCGCGCGTCTGGTGCGCGCTTAGCCAGCCCACGGGAATATCCCAGACAGGCCGGGAAACTGTTATAATGATCTCCGCCCAGTGCAAGTGGGATTGCGCCTGCAACCGTCAATCCTTCTGTCATTGCCGCGATTGCCTGCGTCGTTGCGTCAACATCTTGCGGTGTGATTTCTGCGTCGCCACAATCAACCAACCAATCCGTTGCGGGCACGGTGTGGCGGCGCGTGTCAGGGTCAAAGCTTGCCCCTTGCGGGCGCATAGATTGCAAAAGACTTGTCGCCCTGCGCAATGCTTCGGGGCCGAACCTTGTGCCCAGACGGCTGGAATGTGTCCAGTCAGACGGCATGCCGACCACGCCAATCTGGTCCGCACTGACATCAGGCACATCGCCTAATGGCCCATCGAACAGCCGAAACCCCGGTTGAGACAAGGGCGGGTGGAATGTTGCAATCATTGCAGTCATGTTGATACTTCTTCCTTTGAGGTTAAGCAGCCTAGATGATCAATCCCAAATCTCAGGCGCGCATAGATAAATGCCAGAAGGGCCGTGACCATAAGTCGTTGGCCAACCTTCACCACGCCCATGCCAGGTCGACTCGGGTTCAGGCCGGTCAACATGATAGCGTTGACCTCGTGCTGTCCTAGAAGCTCAAGCCATTGCACCACTGTATCAAGATCGCAGCCACCTAACCGTGGCTGGTCACAAAGCGCGCTGAGCGATGTTTCAAACACGGAAAGATCAAACCGCACAAACAGCGGCTTAGATGCATCCCGCCATTGGGATAGCCTTGCAAGCTGCGCGGCTGTTTCTAATTTGCAAGTTGTCGCACAACCATTCGGTAAGGGCGCTACATGAAAATCGCGCGCATCACGTGGTATGCCGCCAAGCTGCGCTGT
>CALFSV010000295.1 GCA_937916485.1 uncultured Paracoccaceae bacterium
CGTATCTGAAAACCGCATGGGCCAGATCAGATACACAGAGGATCAGACACTCCCCTTTTGGGCGGTCGCAAGGACCTCAAGGCACTGACCTTGGCCTGCGGCGACATGAAGAGCGAATACCCCCTGCTCAAACGTTTGGGCGCCAAGTCCATCGTGGCCTATGACATCAGCGAAGGGCAGCAACAAAGATGCCTGGACCAGGTGTTCGATGGCAGCGTCGAGCTCGACTACCGCATCGAAGACGTCAATCACGTCGAGCTTGAGCCGAACACATACGACCTCGTTTATATGCAGCAATCCCTCCACCATATCGTCGAGATCGAAAAGCTGCTGGAACGCATCCACACCGCCCTCAAACCCGATGGCATCTTTCTGCTGAACGATTACGTGGGAGAGCCTTTTCTTCAGCGCGGCCCGCGCCAGCGCGAGGTCTGCCAGAAAATCTGGAAACTCTTGCCCGAGCGGCTTCGCATCGACAAGGACGGCAACTTCACGCCTGACCTGTTCATCCCAGACAAGGCCATGCTGTCCCCCTTTGAGGCGATCCGGTCTGACGCGATCCTCCCTGCCCTTAAGGCGAATTTCGTCACCCATTCCGAGTTTCTGTTTGGCGGGATCATCTTTCCGATCACAAACAACTTTGCTCCGAACTACCAGCCCGACAATGAAGGCGACGAAACCCTCATTCGGATGCTGTGGTATCTCGATGAACTGATGGTCGGCAATGGCACTGTCGAGCCGACGTTCGTTCGCGGGATTTACCTCAAAAAGAAATAGGCCGCTCCTCCGTCGGGCTAGAATGACGCGTTGGCGCTGGGCGCGTGACGCGCCGTGGCCGCTTCATTGGGTGCCTGTGTTGGCACGATGGGCAGACTTCCGCTTCTCTGGCAAAGGTACGGAATACCGCACTTGCCGGGGCGACACCCGCCAACATACTCAGCGCGGATCAAACAACAGCCGCAGGGCATTACCGGATGTCGCGTCGATCCGATCACACACGGGACGTACTCGCGGCGCTGGTCATTGGCACAGCCCGAGGCAGGATTTCCGAACACATACCTGATGCTTTCTCTGTCCACCCGGTCAGCTCCCGGACCCTTATGCGGACCCGGACGCTTGGCCTGCTGGTCCACGCGGCAACTGCCTCTGTCGATCGGGCAGAATGAGCGGCATGTCCGACAAACCTCAACCAGAGCCACGGGTCGACGGGCCACCGCAGCCTTGGAAGGATGCCTTCCTGCGTTGGCTCGCCCGTATTGCGCTGCGATCCTTCTACGCTCGGATCGAGGTCATCGGCGCAGACCGTCTGCCCTCTTCCGGACCGTTGATCGTCATGGCCAACCACTCCAACAGTCTCGTTGATGCCATGCTCATCACCGGTTTCCTGCCCCGGATGCCGCGATTTCTGGCGGCCAGCACGGTCTGGGACTACAAACCGCTGATCGGGCTTCTGAATGCCGCCGGGGCGATACCGGTGCACCGGGTGCAGGACGGACGCCAGCGCCACGGGGCGCTAAACGATACCTTTTCCGTTGCAGCAGAGTTCCTCGTGGACGGCGGTGTCCTTGCGGTCTTTCCCGAAGGCGTTAGCCACAATGAGCCACGGGTTCTGCCGCTGAAACCGGGTGTTGCGCGTATAGCCCTTAAGGCCGAGGCGGTGCGTGGACCGCTTAGTATCCTGATCGTACCGCTTTGTCTGATCTTTGAGAAAAAGCAAATGTTCCGCTCGCGGGTGCTGGTGGAATTCGGGCAACCGGTCGAGATCGCGCCTGAAATCATCAAAGCCTATCGCAGCGGCTCCAAGGCCTGCCAATCGGCGGCGGCCAAAGCGCTGACCCAATACCTTGCACAGGAATTGGAAGTCCTGACCCCCGTAGACGACAATTGGGAGGACAACCGCCTTATCGGCCGGGCAGCTGAAATCCTGTCCCATACCGAAGGGATCACCAATCCCGACCGCCCCATGGCCGAATTGGCGCAAGAGCAGAAAACCGTCCGACACGGCTATGCCTGGACCCGGAAAATACATCCCGAACGCACCGCCGCCCTGCGGGCAAACCTGGCTGTTTATGACAGCATGTTGCGGACCGCCGGCCTGCGCGACCTTGAGGTCGCCCGCCATGCCAGGGTCGGAATGAGCACCGTGCCACTTGGGCGCACAGCCCTGACCATTGCCACAAAACTGCCGGTGGCGGGACTTGGGCTTGTTCTGAACTGGCTGCCCTTCCAACTCATGCTTCAGGTCAGCAAGGGCAAGGACCGCGACAAGCGTTCGACCTGGTCGATCTTTGGCGGGATGCTGGTGTTTCCGGTGTTCTGGGTCATTACCGCCCTCCTTGTCGGGATTTGGGCCGCGACAGCGCTCAGCCCCCTTGCTGGCTGGCTGAGCGGCCTTGCAACGCTGGTCGCGGCCCCGATCGCAGGGCAACGCAGTCTCAAGCTGTTCGACACCCTGTCCCAAATTGCCCCTGGCGTTCGGGCCATGACGCGGTTGAGGTCCACCAACGTCCTGGGTCAGCGACTGATCGAACAAAGGCGCGTCGTGGTAAAGGATCTGATCGCCCTGTCAGAGGCCTACGACGCAGAGCAAGGCAGGCTCGCCGCCGCAGCGCGCTTGTCCGGACACGGCTAGATCGCAGGACTTGGCGCTTTTCTGGCAATTTGGACGCGATACTGACGCCAAATTGCCAAAGACCACTTCGGAATGTTCTTTACTGACTTCCTTAACCCCCGAGAACCATTCTAGGGTGCTGGGAAGTGGGGGAATTCCAGACGTGATACAGACTAGCGCACCTCGGCGGATCTGGGGTTGGTTCTTCTTCGATTGGGCCAGCCAACCCTATAACACCCTGCTTTTGACCTTTATCTTTGGCCCCTACATCAACGAGTTGCTTGGCGATGGGTCCCGGGCGCAGGCCACTTGGGGCTTTGGCATCGGGGCGGCGGGCCTTGTGATGGCCCTGCTGGCGCCAGTCCTCGGGGCTATTGCAGATTCCACCGGCACGCGGATGCGCTGGATCTGGCTCTTTTCGGTGATGTACGTCATCGGCGCGGCCGGGATCTGGATCGCAGCACCGGGTGATTTCAACCTGTTGCTTGTCATGATCTTCTTTGCCATCGGCCTGATCGGGATGGAGCTCGCGACCATCTTCACCAACGCCATGCTGCCCGACCTTGGCACCCCCGAACAGATCGGACGCCTGTCGGGGAACGGCTGGGCCTTTGGCTATGTCGGCGGGCTGTTCGCGCTGGTGATCTTCTTGCTGTTCTTTGCGGAAAATGCCGAAACCGGGCGCACGTTGATTGGCCTGCCTCCGGCCTTTGGCCTTGATCCGCTGGCCCGCGAAGGCACGCGGTTTGTTGGCCCCTATTCGGCGCTGTGGTTCATTGTGTTCATGATCCCCTTCTTTCTATGGGTCCGCGAACCCCGCCCCCAACGCGCAGCACCCGGCGCAGTGCGGCGGGCGATGGTGGCTTTGGGTCGCAATCTGAAGACCCTGCCAAAGGACCGCAGCCTGTTTGCCTACCTTCTGTCATCCATGTTCTACCGGGACGCCCTGAACGGGATGTATGTCTTTGGCGGCATCTATGCGGCGGGTGTTCTGGGCTGGTCGGCGCAGGACACCGGCATCTTTGGCATCCTTGCGATCATCTCGGGGGCAGTCTTTGCCTGGCTGGGCGGCGGATGGGATCAGCGGCTTGGCTCTAAACCGGTGATCATCGGCAGTATCATCCTGTTGATGGTGGTCAGCGTGGGCATCATCTTTGTCACCCCGACCGCCGTCTTTGGGATGCCCGTCGCAGAAGGCTCGGCCCTGCCCAACGTCGCGTTCTATGTGCTTGGGGCGGCCATCGGGGCCGGCGGCGGCACGTTGCAAGCCTCAAGCCGGACAATGCTGGTCCGGCAGGTGGATCCGGCCCAGATGACCACCGGCTTTGGCCTATATGCCCTGACGGGCAAGGCCACATCCTTTATCGCGCCGCTGTCGATCGGGTTGGTAACATCGCTGACGGGCAGCCAGCAGTTGGGCATCACCCCGCTGGTTGTCCTGTTCCTGATCGGGTTCGTGCTGATGTTCTGGGTCAAACCTACCCGAGAAAACGTGGTGGCGCCGCCCGCGCTCGCCGCCTGACGCCTAGCCCCAGCCGTAGTTGAAGCTGACGCTGATCCGGTCGTCCTCGGCCATGTTCATCGGTACCTCGTGGCGAAGCCAGCTTTCCCACAACAGCACGTCGCCCACATCAGGGGCGACATAGACAAAGCTGCGCATTTCGGGGCGGGCCTTGGCCTTGCGGGCCGGGGCGGCCATCATCATGGCAAGGCGGGGGTCCTCGAACTTGATCGCACTCGCCCCTTCGGGCATCGCCACATAGGTGGTCCCGCTGATCACGCTATGGGGATGGATATGGGCAGTGTGGATACCGCCCGTCGGCAGAATGTTGATCCACAAGGAATCCAGCTTCAGCTTCTTGCCATCCAGATCGAATTGCAGGTCCTTGGCAAAGGCCGCCACATGTTTGTCCAGCGCCTTGACCACATCCTTGAAGATCGGGAACCGCCAGGGCAAATCGGTGAGCGAGGCATAGCTGGTGTAACCGGCAAAGGCGTTCTCCTCGCACCAGTTTTGACCAGCCTCGTCATCCTCGGCGATGGACAGGCAAGCATCCTCAAGCTCGGACGGATCAACACCCTTGCCGAATTCGGACAGGGGGGCGCGGTAAAGGCGGGTCACAAAGAGGGATTCGATCTGGGACATAGCGCTGTCATAGACCAGCCCGGCCGCCACGGCGAGAGGCGGCTTGCACGAATAATGACCGGACCGGGCCCTAGCCCGGAGCGTCAAAGCTGTCGAAGGTCACCCGCATTCGCACGGGATCGGCGGTGCGCCCGGTAAAGAGCTCGAACGCCCGAACCGCTTGAAACAGCGCCATCCCCGATCCGTCAAGGCTTCGGCACCCAAGGGCGCGGGCCTTGGCCAGAAACTGGGTTTCGAGGGGAAAGTAGACCACATCAGCCACCCATTGGCCGGGGTGCAACAAGGCCGTCGGAACAGGCGTGCCAGGCAGTTTCGCCATGCCGACGGGGCTTGCATTGACGATGCCATCGACACCGGGGACAGCGGCGGCCCCATCCGCCACCACGCTGGCCCGGTCGGTTCCATGCCGGGCCTGCAGATTGGCCACCAGTGCCTTGGCCGCTTCTGCCCGGACATCGCAAACCGCCAGATGACCGACGCCATTGTCCAGCAGGGCATGGGCCACGGCCCCACCTGCCCCGCCCGCGCCCAGCATCAGGACCAGCGCCTTTGGGACACCGTCCAGCCCCCGGCGCATGTTTTCGGCAAAGCCCCAATAGTCGGTGTTGTGACCGATCCGCTTACCGTCCTGAAACACGATCGTATTGGTGGCCCCCACCGCCCGCACTTCGTCAGAGGCACTGTCGAGATGATCAAGGGCGGCCTGTTTGAAGGGGTAGGTCACGTTTACCCCGGCGTAGCCCGCACCCTCGGCCCGCGCCAGAATGGTGGCAAAGTCGCGGTCGGCCTCGGGCATCGTGTCGGTGTCGAGCAGATCGTAGCGCAGGGTCAGGCCCTGTGCCGCCGCCTCGGCCATATGCATGGCGGGGGTGCGGGACTGCTGGATGCCCGCACCAATCAGCCCGACGCGCCAGGCCGCCGTCATTGCAGCAAGACCGGCAAGGTGATCGGCCCGCGAAAGCCAAAGCCCCGCCACAGCACCTTGGCCGGATCAGGAAGCTGCATGTTCGGAAACCTTTCGAACAGGATCGGCAGCATCACCTTGCCCACCGCCCGGCGCGCCACATGGGTGCCCATGCAAAAGTGCGGGCCATTGCCAAAGGCCTGATGCGGGGCCTTGGCCCGGTAGACGTCGAAGACCTCGCCATTCTCGAACAGCTCTTCATCGCGGTTGGCAGAGGCCTGAATGGTCATCACCGTATCGCCCTTGGGGATCAGGTATCCCCGGATCTCGGTGTCCTCTGTTACCAGCCGGGACGAGGCCTGAATCGGCGCGACCCAGCGCACCGCCTCTTCAAAGGCCTTGTCCCAGTGGTCGTGGCGGCGCACCTCGTCCAACTGGTCGGGATTGGTCAAAAGCCCGTAAACCACCGTGTTGAGGGCGTCGCGGGGCTCGTTGATGCCGCCACCGATGGCGATCTTGATATTGGCGTAGATCTGGCTTTCCTCGATCGGATCATCGGCGTTGATCATCACCGCCAGTGCGGAATTGTTGGGCGTGGCCCGATGGCGGGCCTGTAGGCTGTCCAGAAGCGCGTTCATCTCGGCATTGGCCGCGTCCGAGCGGGCAAAGGGCGCGTCCTGCCAGCCAAAGTTACCGGCCCCGTCGATCAGGGCCTGCGACCAGCGCTGCATCTCCGCGTCGCTGGCCTCGTCCATCCCCAGCATGATGGCCAGCCCACGGGCGGCATAGGGGCCGGACAGGGCAGGAAAGAGGTCGACCACCTCGCCCTTGGGCAGACGGCTGACATAGTCCCGCGCTATAGCCTCGTAGCGGGGCATCCAGTCGTTGGTGATGACCTTGGGGTTAAAGGCCGGGGCCATGGCATTGCGTTCGCGCAGATGCGCCGCCCCGTCCTTGCGCATGAGGGTATGGGCCCCAAAGGCCCGCTTCATCGGGGTGTTGGGATCGTCCGAGCTGAAGATGCCGGGCTGATCCTTGACGTATTTGGTGTCCGTCGCCTTGGTCAGAAGGGTCCGCCCCGCCGCACGCACCCGCACAACAGGCGCTTCGGCGCGCAGGCGGCGGTAGATCGGATAGGGATCAAGATCAAGCTGGGCAAGCGTGATCTCTTCGTCCAGCGGTGCCAGGTCTGCCAAATCCGTCTCTCCCCCTCTTCGTGCCGGGCCCGGCCCGATCCATCCGTCGTCCCATATCCGGGACGCCTGTCGCGCCAATTACAAGCCCGCGCTATCCGCACCCTGCCCCGCCGTTTCTCCCAAAAGCCGCAAGGCGTTCTCTTTCAGGATCAAGGGGCGCACCTCATCCTTGAACGGCGCCGCCTCAAAATCCGCCAGCCAGCGGTCGGGTGTAATGGCCGGCCAGTCAGAGCCAAAAAGCATCTTTTTCTTCAGGATGGAATTGGCATAGCGAATGAATGTCTCGGGGAAATACTTCGGCGACCAGCCCGACATGTCGTAGTAGACGTTGGGCTTGTGCTGACAGACGGCCAGCCCCTCTTCGGTCCAGGGAAAGGACGGATGGGCCAGCACGATGGGCATGTCGGGAAAGTCGACGGCCACATCGTCCAGATGGATAGGGTTGGAATACTTCAGCCGCATCCCCATACCGCCCCGCATCCCTGACCCGACCCCGGTCTGGCCTGTGTGAAACAGGGTAATCGCCCCTTCCTCGGCAATCGCCTCGTAAAGGGTGTAGGCCGCCCGGTCATTGGGAAAGAACCCCTGCATGGTCGGGTGAAACTTGAACCCCCGCACGCCAAACTCGCGCACCAGCCGACGGGCCTCGCGGGCGCCAGCCTTGCCCTTGTGCGGATCGATCGAGGCAAAGGGGATCAGGATGTCGTCATTCTCGGCGCAGACCCCGGCCACCTCTTCGTTGGAGTAGCGGCGAAAGCCGGTTTCGCGTTCCGCATCGACCGGAAAGATGACGGCGGCGATATTGCGCTCGCGGTAGTAGTTCGCGGTGTCCTGCACCGTGGGCAACATCCCCTCGGCCCCGGCGGGGTTTTTGAAATAGGCGGCCATGCCTGCCTGAAACTCGTTGTAGCCATCGTCGCGGCTTGTGCAGCACGGCTCTTCGGCGTGGGTGTGGAAATCAATGGCCCGAACGGCAGAAAAGTCGACCATGGCGTGTCTCTCCTTATGGGGCGCGGCGGCGCCACCGGGCGTTGCTAGAGTGCTAAGCGATCAACGACCGATTGGCCAATTGTGAAACCAACGCGATCAGACATGGATCGCCCCCGGACAGTCGCCAACATAGAGCCGTTCGATCAGATCCGCGTGGTTCTGGCGCAGGGCCCGCTGGTTGAGCGAGCCTTTCTCGGTGATCTCGCCCTTGTCAAAGCTGGGCGGCACGTCAAGCACCACGGCCCGACGAATGCGCGCGGCAGAGCCTGTGGCGGCCTGCGCTGCTGCCGCCAGCCGATCGGTCAGGGCCGCCATCCGCGCGTCGGGCGGCAGGCGCAGGGCGCTGTCGGACAGGATCAGAAGGGCGCCAAGCTCGGCCGCGTTCTCGCCCACGATGACCGCATCGCGCAACAGCCCGCCCGCCGCATCGACCAGCCCGGCCCGCACGGCCCCCACGGCCACCCATGTCCCGGTTCCCAGTTTGAAATTCTCGGCCACCCGCCCGTCAAAGAAGAACCCTTTGGAAAAATCATCCGGATCGGCCGGTCGCAGGGCGTCGCCCATGCAATAAAACCCATCCTCGTCAAAGGCCTCTGCCGTGCGCTCGGGGTCGTCCAGATACCCCGGCGTGATCGTCGGGCCCTTCAGCCGGGCCTCAAGCTTGTCCCCGCTGGGCACCAGTTTCAGCGTTAGCCCAAGAGAGGGCACGCCGACATTGCCCGCCCTTTCCTGAATGTCGGTGCAGGCCAGCGCAAAGGGCGAGGTCTCGGTCGCGCCAAGACCCGTGGCCAAAAGAACCTCGCGCCCGATGACCTTGCGCCCGATGGCCGCAAGGCGGTCCCAGGTGTGCTGGGCCATGCCCGCCCCGGCATAGAACAGCATGCCAAGGTCGGAAAAGAACGTGGCGGCGAGGTCTGCGTCCTGCTCAAGCTCCTCGACCAGCATGTCGTAGCCGATGGGCACGTTGAAATACCAGGTGCAGGCCACCTCGCGTAGGTTGCGCAGGGTTTCGTCAAACTTGCCCGGGGCGGGGCGGCCATCGTCGATGTAGTAGGTCCCGCCATTGGTCATCACGAGGTAGAACGACTTGTTCCCCGCCGCCGTATGGTTCCACGGCGCCCAGTCCAGAACAACCGGCGGCTGGTGATTGAGAAACCGGTAGCAATCCCTGATCATGGCCTGGCTGGCGCAGAGCATCCGGTTGGTGTTGATCACCGCCTTGGGCGACCCGGTGGAGCCAGAGGTGAACAGGTATTTGACCACCGTCTCTTCGGTCAGGCCAGCGCGGGCGGCATCGGCGCGCAAGGTCGGACCGCCCAGAAGGCTGTCGAAGGCGATCCCATCCCCCGGAGCCGTCAGGGCAATGACCGGACGGTCGGGCGCCGCGATCGCAGCCAAGGCCGGGCCAAAGGCCGCCCCGTCATCCGCATAGATCGCGCCGGGCTTTAGCGTGGCGGCAATATCGCGCAGCTTGGCATGGTCCTTGGACACCAGGGAATAGGCCGGCGAGACCGGGGCATAGGGGATGCCGACATAAGCGCAGGCGATGCCCAAGAGGGCATGTTCAAGGCTGTTTTCCGACAGGATCAGCAACGGCCGGTCCGGCCCAAGGCCCAGCCCCAGCAGCCGGTCCCCGATCTGCCGGGCGGCAAGCCGGGCGGCACCATAGTTGACCCGCCGCCAGTCGCCGCCATTGACCCTGCGGGCGATCCACGCCCGGTCCGGGGCGGCGTCGGCCCATTTGTCCAGATAATCGGCGAGCGTCGGCATATAGCCAGTCAACGCGCCGGTCTGGCGCATCAGGACGGTGCCATCGTCCTGCCTGTCATAGGTGAAGCTGGGGGACCAGAACCGGTCCTGCCCGTCCGTCAAGCCTGCCGTCATGCGAGCCTCCCCTGCCCTCCCCTTTCAGCCCGGCACGCGACGCGCCGGGGTGCCGATGGGAAAGACAGACCCGATTTCGTTTACTTGGTTAACAGTTACTCAGGCCAAGGACCAAAGTCCAGCATGCAAAAGAAGACCCCCGCGCCGTGGCACGGGGGTCTTTGTCTTGAACCAATACCCGGCAGATCAGCCGCGGGGCCTGCGCGGCGGGGCATTGCCGCCCGGTGCCCGCTTTGGTTTGCCACCTGTACCTTTGCCACCCGGGCCTTTGCCGCCGCCGGGACGTGGACCAGCCCCTTTGGCGCCTGCACGGTCCTTGCCTGCACGCGGCGATGTGCTGCCACCCGGCGGCACGAACCGCTTGGAGGTGTCGGTGGCGTCAGCGCGCGGTTTGGCAGCCGGGGCGCTGTCCGCGCTCCGCTCGGGCTTGCCCTTGTAACGATCGTCAGGCTTGCGATCGTATTTGGCCTTGGGCTTGTCATCATAACGACGCTCGGACTGGCCGGCAGGTTTGCCGCCCGGTTTGCCACCCGGCTTGCCAAAAGTCTTGCCCTTGGGCTTGTCATCATAGCGCCGTTCAGACGTCCCTGCGGGCTTTTCCCGGTCACCCTTGGGGCGCGGCTCTGCCGGACGGGGGGTGTGTTTGAACCCCTTGTCATTCTTGGGATGGCGCGGCTTGCGGAAGGGCACGACGGATCCGTCAGCCACATGATCGACGGCGGGTGCCGCAGGCGCAGGCTCAGGTGCAGGACGCGGCTCCGAACGCGGCGCAGGCTTTGGCCGTGGTGCAGCCTTTGGGGCCGCTGACGCCGCTTTGGGCGCAGCTTCGGACGCTGCTTCGAACACGGCCGGTGCCACCGGTTGGATCGGTGCGACATCCGGGGTCTCTGCCGATGGTGGAATGGGTTCGTCCATCACTTCGGCCCGAGGCTTGCGCATCGGTTTGACGTCAGGACGGGGCTTTGCATCGGGGCGGGGCTTGCGCGGGCCGCTGCCACCCAGATCGGGCGGGCCGTCCAGCCTGCGGGCGCGCACGCCATCCTCCATCAATCCACCTTCGCCCAACCCGGCCAGAAAGCCCGGCACGCTGGCCTCGGTCAGTTCGACAAAGCTTTCGTTCTGCTGAATGCGGATCGCGCCGATGGCGGTCTTGTCGAGACCGCCGATCTTGCAGACGAGGGGCAGCAGCCAGCGCGGCTCTGCCCGGTCATCGCGGCCGACAGACAGGGAGAACCAGACCGACGGGCCAAAGGGCTTGCGATCCTCGCGGGCGACGGGGGTATCGACACCCGACAGATCCTCGGGCGCGGACTGACCACTGCGGTAGAGGCGCAGATATGCGGCAGCGATCCGTTCGGGGCCGTGCAGGGCCAGAAGCTTGGCCGAAAACTCTGCCTCGTCCTCTGACATCTCTTCGGTCCAGACGGGATCGGCCAACAGCCGTTCTTCATCGCGGCGCAGGATATCCTCGGCCGAAGGTGCGGGCACCCATTCGGCGTCGATCTTGGCGAACTTGAGCAGGCGTTCGGCCTTCTTGACGATCTTGGAGGGCACGATTAGGGCCGATATCCCCTTGCGCCCTGCCCGGCCCGTTCGGCCCGAGCGGTGCAACAGGCCTTCGGCATTCGTCGGAAGCTCTGCATGGATCACAAGGTCAAGGTTGGGCAGGTCGATTCCGCGGGCCGCCACATCGGTGGCAACGCAGACCTTGGCGCGACCGTCGCGCATGGCCTGCAAGGCGTGGGTCCGCTCGGTCTGGCTAAGTTCGCCCGAAAGGGCCACCACGGCAAAGCCACGGTTGGCAAAGCGGGCGGTCAGGCGGCTGACCATGGCGCGGGTATTGGCAAAGACGATGGCATTCTGGGCATCGTGGTAACGCAGCACGTTGATGATGGCGTTTTCGGCATCGCGTTGGGCCACATGGACGGCCTGATAGGCGATATCGGAATGCTGGCGGGTGCCGGACAGGGTGGTGACCCGGACGGCGTCGCGCTGATACTGTTCGGCAAGGCGGGCGATGCTGGCCGGAACCGTGGCCGAAAACATCAGGGTCCGACGCTCGGGCGGGGCTTCGCCTAACATGAACTCAAGATCTTCGCGGAACCCAAGGTCCAGCATCTCGTCCGCCTCGTCGAGCACGATGGCGCGCAGGGCTGACATATCAAGGGAGTTGCGCTGTATGTGGTCGCGCAGACGGCCGGGGGTGCCGACGACCATATGGGCGCCACGATCAAGGGCCCGCCGCTCTTCGCGCATGTCCATGCCGCCGACACAAGACACCACACGGGCGCCGGTCTTGGCGTAAAGCCAGCTCAGCTCGCGCATGACCTGCAAGGCCAATTCGCGGGTTGGTGCAATGATCAGGGCCAGCGGTTTGTCCGCCGGGCCAAGCACGTCTGCGCCTTCAAGAAGGGTCTCGGCAATGGCAAGGCCAAAGCCCACCGTCTTGCCGGAACCGGTCTGGGCCGAGACAAGAAGGTCGGCCCCCTGCAATTCGGGATTTGTTACCGCCTCTTGAACAGCGGTGAGGGTCTCATAGCCGCGCTCTGTCAGCGCATCGGACAAGGTCTGGATCATCTGGGAAATCGGTCTGGCCTACTGTGGCGCAACAACGCGCAATGGCCCGCCCATCATGGGCAGGACAAGAGAGGGGCGGTACACCCTTCGGTTGGGGAAGTATAGCCCGCCGTTGCAGACCCGGCTAGATCGAAATGCTTTGCAGCAATGTCGCCTTGTCCATATCGGCCTTAGCGCCGCGCAAAACTACCTCGCCCCGGTTGAGGACGGTAAAGGTATCGGCCAGATCGTAGGCAAAGTCGAAGAACTGCTCGACCAGCACCACGGCAATCTCGCCCTCGTCGCGCAGCTGGGCGATGACACGGCCGATCTGCTGGATGATGTTGGGCTGAATGCCCTCAGTCGGTTCATCAAGCAACAGGACGCGGGGGCGCGTGATCAGGGCCCTCGCAATGGCAAGTTGTTGCTGCTGGCCCCCCGACAGGTCGCCGCCGCGCCGGTCTTTCATGTCCTTGAGGACCGGAAACAGGTCGTAGATCTTGTCAGGGATCGTCCATTGGTCGCGGGGCAGACAGGGAAAGCCGGTCTCAAGGTTTTCCGTCACCGTCATCAGGGGAAACACCTCGCGCCCCTGCGGCACATAGGCGATGCCGGCCCGGGCAGCGCTGAAAGCTGTCGGATGATCAAGCGGTGCGCCCCCCACGGCCATTGAGCCGGTGGCATAGGGATGCCGTCCGGCGATGGCCTTGAGAAGCGAGGTCTTGCCTACGCCGTTTGTGCCCATCACCGCCGTCACCTGACCGGGGGACGCGGTCAGGGTGATCCCGTGCAGGATCTGGCTTTGGCCGTATTTGAGGGTCAGGTCCTTGACGTCCAGCATCGTTCAGCGCCCCAGATAGACGTCGATGACGTCTTGATTGGCGGTCACATGGGTCAGTGAGCCTTCGGCAAGGACCGATCCTTCGTGCAGGACGGTGACCCTGCAATTCAGGCGGCGCACGAACTCCATGTCATGTTCCACAACGACCACCGCCCGGGTCTTGGCCGCCCGGACCAGAAGGTCGGTGGTATGCTCCCTCTCGGACGGGGTCATGCCAGCGGCGGGTTCATCGACGAGCAGAAGACGGGGGTCCTGCGCAAGCAGCATCCCGATCTCGAGCCACTGTTTCTGGCCGTGGCTGAGTTCGCCCGATATCCGGTCAAGCTGATCCAGAAGCCCGATTTCCTCAGCAATCTCGCTGATCCCCTTGTCCGCCTTGGCCGAGCCGCGTGAAAACAGCACGTCAAAGGGGCCACGCGGATTGCGCAGGGCCATGGCAAGGTTCTCGCGTACCGTCTGCGCCTCGAACACGGTGGGTTTCTGAAACTTGCGGCCAATGCCCTGCCGGGCGATGTCGCTTTCGGACAGACCCAGAAGGGAGATGCCCTTGTCGCCCCAAAGCACCCTGCCCTCATCGGGCCGGGTCTTGCCGGTGATGATGTCCATGAAAGTGGTCTTGCCCGCCCCGTTGGGGCCGATCACGGCACGCAGTTCCGGCTCTGCGATCTGGATCGACAGGTTGTTGATCGCGCGAAAGCCGTCGAAGGTGACCGAGACCCCCGAAACCTCAAGAAGCGTGCTCATTCCTGCCCCTCCTCGCGGCGCCTTGCGCCCTTGTCGGGGCCGTAGTCGCCTACCCGGTCGGGAACGGCCCGGTTGATGACGATCATGTCAAAGAGGCCCCCGATCCCCTTGGGGAAGAACAGGGTGACGGAGACAAAGCTGAGGCCCAGCAGCACAAGCCACCAGTCCGTCCAGCGGATGACATAAAAGCCAAGGTTGATATCAGGCGCCCCACCGCCCGTGAACCATGACGACAAGAGCGAAACGAAGGCCGCCCCGATGACCGCCCCGTAAAGCCGTCCCCGCCCGCCGATGGCGACCCAGACGGCAAGATAGATCGAGGCAATGGGCGCGATTTCGGCGGGATTGATGATGCCGGCTTGAGGATAGTAGAGCGCGCCTGCAAGCGCCGAGACGATAGCGGTGAGGGTAAAGACGAAAAGCTTGTAGCTTTCCACGTGATAGCCAAGAAACCGCACCCGCGCCTCGTTGTCGCGGATGGCGCGGATCACGCTGCCCATCTTGCCCGAGATGACCCAGGCAAACAGGATATAGCCGGCCGCCAGCGCCAAGGCCGAGGCCCAGAAGAAGGCAATGGAGAGGCTCGCCTGTGACACATCCTCATAGCCAGGGATGTTTTGCAGCCCCGACAACCCGTTGTTGCCCCGCAACCCGCTGTCGTTCTGGAACAGGTAGAGCGACAGGGCGAGCGTCATCGCCTGGGTCAGGATCGACAGGTAAACCCCTGTGACCCGGCTGCGAAACGCCAGCCAGCCAAAGACCAACGCCAAGAACCCGGGCACCAGCACAACCGCCAGAAGTTGCAGAAAGAGGCTATCGGCAAAGGACCATATGAGCGGGAATTCAGATGAACCCACCACCCCGAAGATCTGGGTGCCGATGGCGTCGATCACCTCTTGTTCGGTGGGCGGAATGGCCCGGCCGGACAGGCTGGCCGCCACGATATTCTCGGTCCGGGCATACATCAGCCACATGCCCACGGCGTAGCCGCCGATGCCGAAAAAGGCGAAATGCCCCAGGCTGAGAATGCCGCAATAGCCCCAGACCACATCCATCGCCACCGCGATCAGGCACAGGCAGAGCGTCTTGCCCAATGTCTTGACGAAGGAGGTGGACACCAGCCCGGCCTGCGCCATGAGGGTGACCCCGATGGTGAAGATGGCCAGCGCCAGAAGGAACCACAGGATCGACGGGTTCCGGCCGATGAAGGTTTTTGGGACTGTGCGGGTCATGTCGTTGCCTTGGTCTGGAGGGATTGCGCCGCCTCTGGCGTCGCCGTGGAGGGGGGCTCTGCCCCCCGCCCCTGCGGGGCTCCCCCCGGGATATTTTTCATCCGAAGAAACATGGGCTCAGTCTCCTGCAGCGCGGCCTTTGAGGGCGACGATGCCCTTGGGCCGGAACTGGATGAAGAGGATGATGAAGAGGATCATGTAGGTCTGGGCGGCCAGGGTGTTGGAGGGATTGAACCACTCGATCCCTTTTTGCAGGAAGCCGATAAGCGAGGCCCCTGCCAGCGTGCCCCAGACGTTGCCGACGCCGCCGACGACGACCGTCATGAAGCTTTGCACGATATAGGCCGAGCCCATTTCGGAGGTGACCTGAGCGTAAAGTCCGATGGCGACGCCGGCGATGCCCGCGATTCCAGAGCCGAGCCCGAAGGTGAGCATGTTGATCCGGTCGGGGTTGATCCCCATCGAGGCAGCCATGCCGGGGTTCTGGGTCACCGCCCGCACCTCGAGCCCGAGCCGGGTCCGTTTGAGGATATAAAGGATCAGCGCCAGGAAGATCAGCGCCAGGATGAAGATCGCGATCCGGATGTAGCTGATCGAGATGACGTCGTTGTAGGACCAGGCCCCATCAAGCCAGCCCGGCGAGGTGAGCGGCCGCGCCTGGGTGCCGAAGATGTTCTTGGCCAGCTGTTGCAGGGCGATGGAGATGCCGAAGGTGGCCAGCAGTGTTTCCAGCGGGCGGTGGTACAGCCAGCGGATCACCAGCCGCTCCATTGCGACGCCGGCCCCGAAGGTGACAGCGAAGGCCAGAGGCAGGGCGACAAGAATCGAGAGGGTGTAATCGGGGATGAACAGCTGCACGACGTAGCCGGTATAGGCCCCCATCATGATGAATTCGCCATGCGCCATGTTGATCACCCCCATCACCCCGAAGGTGATGGCAAGGCCGATGGCGGCCAGGAAGTAGATCGAGGCCAGCGACAGCGCATCGAGGCTGAGGTCGACGAACTGGTTGACCCCGACCCTTGTTTCAATGGCCGACAGCGCCAGCCGTGCGGCATTGGTCACGGCCTCATCGCTTTCGCTATAAACGTCAAAGTAGGTATGGGCGGCGATGGCGGCCTGCGCCTCGGCCTCGATCACCGTCGGCGCGACAAGCCCCTGTTCGGCCAGGGCGGCATAGACGGCCTCGCGGGCGGCTGTGGTATTCAGTTCGGCCGTGGGGGTGCCGGCGACCGTGCCGTCCACGATGTTCTCGGTCAGAGCGGCCAGAATGGCAGAGGCCGGAACCCGGGCCGGGGCAAGTTCGGCCGTAACCAGCATCTCATAGGCGGTGTCCAGCGACAGGTCGCTGCCCGGTTCGAGCACGGCGGCGACGTTGACCCCTTCGGGGATGGCAAGGGCCACAGACCGGTTGGTGGTGAGAAGCTGGTTGAGGACGGCCCGCACATCGACCGACAGGTCGTCGGCCAGCGCCTCGATCGCGGCCACACGCTCTTGCGTGGTGTCGGCAAAGCTGGCGGCCAGCATACCGGCCAGCCGTTCCTTGCGCGCCCGCAGGGCGGCGTCGGGTTCGTTGTCGATGGCCCCCAGAAGCGGGGCAAGCTGATCGGCGTTCATGGACCGGGCAATGGCGTCCACCGCGGCGATCCGGCGTTCGATATCGGGGGCGGAGAGCTGGAACTGCACCAGGGCCGAGGCAATCTCGCGTCGCACGCCGCCATTGGGGCGAAGTTCCGTCAGCTCGGACTTGTCGGCGGTGCCGACGACCGCGCCGGTTTCGATGTCGGTCAGGGTATAGGCTCCCCCCTCGCCTTCTTTGGCCAAAAAGAACAGGCCGTCAGCCTCGCGTTGCCAGACCTGACGGTCCTGCCAAAGCTCAAGGAACGTGGCGACCGCGGGCACGCCTGATCCGGCAAGATCGTCGAGCGCCACGCCAACCGAACTGCGCGAAGGGGCGGCGATCTCGTCGCGGTGCGTCTGCAGGAGGGACTGGAGGTCCTGGGCGCCGGCCTGCATTGGCATGAAGCAGCAGGCCAGGACGGCAAAAACGAGGGCGCGAAACATGTTACTCTGTCCCGTGGTATTGCAGGGGGCGCCGCGGAATACGGCGCCCCCGGATGGTTTAGTAGTTCGAGGTCAGCTGGACGCAGGTCGCAGTCTCGGTGTTGTACATGCCGCAGCCGAGGTCCTTCCAATCGGATTCAAGCACAGCCGATTCAGGCAGGTAGTCGGTCCAGGCATCGCCGGGGACTTCGGAGGTCTGGCTGATGATGTCGAATTGACCATCGGCCCGGATCTCGCCGATCAGAACCGGCTTGGTCAGGTGGTGGTTCGGCAGCATCACGGCGGTTCCGCCGGTCAGGTTCGGCACTTCCTGGCCGTACATGGCAGCGCGCACGGCGTCGACGTCGGTGGTGCCGGCCTCGGTGACTGCGTTCACCCACATGTTGAAGCCGATGAAATGGGCTTCCATCGGGTCGTTGGTGACGCGGGCATCGCTGCCGATGAACGCGTGCCAGTCAGCGATGAACTCGGCGTTCACGTCGGTGTCGGCGGACATGAAGTAGTTCCAGGCCGCCAGGTGGCCGACGAGGTTGGAGGTGTCGAGGCCCGAAAGCTCTTCTTCACCGACCGAGAAGGCCACGACGGGGATGTCGTCGGCGCTGACGCCGGCGGCGGCCAGCTCTTTGTAGAAGCCGACGTTTGCGTCGCCGTTGATGGTCGAGATGACGCCAACCTGCTGGCCGTCAGCCGAAAGGGCCACGACGTCAGCCACGATGGTCGCCCAGTCGGACTGGCCAAAGGGGGTGTAGTTGACGAAGATGTCCTCGGGCGCGATGCCGTTGTCGATCAGGTAAGCTTCGAGGATGTTGTTGGTTGTGCGGGGGTAGACGTAGTCTGTGCCCAGCAGCGCAAACTTGGTCACGCCCAGCTCTTCGAGGAAGTAATCGACCGCAGGGATCGCCTGCTGGTTCGGGGCAGCGCCGGTGTAGAACACGTTGTAGGAGCTTTCTTCGCCCTCGTACTGGACGGGGTAGAACAGCAGGCCGTTCAGCTCTTCGATCACCGGCAGGACCGACTTGCGGCTGACCGAGGTCCAGTTGCCGAAGATCACGTCAACCTCATGCACGGTCAGAAGCTCGCGCGCCTTTTCGGCAAAGAGCGGCCAGTCAGAGGCAGGGTCAACGACGACAGCTTCGATTTCGCAGCCGAGCAGGCCACCGGCGGCGTTCTGGTTTTCGACCAGCATGAGCAGGACGTCTTTCAGCGTCGTCTCGGAAATGGCCATGCTGCCGGACAAGGAGTGCAGGACGCCGACCTTGATCGGCTCGGCGCAGTCCTGGGCGAAAGCTGGAACTGCGGTCAGGATAGTCACGGCAGACGCCGCGCCCAAAAGGCGAAAATTATACATGTGGCCTAAGCCTCCCGTACTGGTGCCGGCCCCATGAAAGATGACTCTTTGACCAGATGGCCAAAAGGACTATCCTGAAAGGACGCAGCAGTGATGTTGCACGTCGCGTGGGTTGATTGATCTGCCAGGATTTTTCCCCACGCGGCGTTTTATCCGTTTTTCGGACAAACGATGCTTTGCCTGTCATCACCCAAACGTCACCTGTCTGGGTGAGATTTGGGGGGCTGCCGGGGAAACATGCCTGTATTTTATGCGACCACGCCGGGTTCGCTTATTGATTGACCAGCAATGCGGTCAAGGAAGAGGCGGGCCCGACCATTTTCGGGCCCGCCGGAATGGCATTAATCGGCAATCACGTCCTGACGCTGGGTACCAAGGCCCTCGATTCCCAAGGTCACGACATCCCCCGCGACAAGGTAGCGCGGCGGCTTCATGCCCATGCCCACGCCCGGCGGGGTGCCGGTCGAGATCACGTCGCCCGGATGAAGGGTCATGAACTGGCTGAGATAGCTGATCAGGTGGGCGACGCCGTAGACCATCGTCTTGGTCGATCCGTCCTGCATCCGCTGCCCGTTCACTTCGCACCACATGGACAGGTTCTGGGGGTCTTCAACCTCGTCCCGCGTCACCAGCCAGGGGCCGATCTGGCCAAAGTTGTCGCAGCTTTTGCCCTTGGTCCAGTTGCCCGCCCGTTCGATCTGGAACTCACGCTCGGACACGTCGTTGGTGATGGCGTAGCCTGCCACGTGCGACATGGCGTCTTCTTCGCTGACGTATTTGGCGGGCTTGCCGATGATCACGGCCAATTCCACCTCCCAGTCGGTCTTGACCGACTTGCGGGGGATGATGATCGGATCGTCGGGACCGCAGATGGCCGAACTCGCCTTCATGAAAATCACCGGTTCCGGCGGCACGGCCATCCCGCTTTCGGCGGCGTGGTCGGCGTAGTTCAGGCCGATACAAATGAACTTGCCAGTCCCGCCCACACAAGCCCCCAGCCGGGTATCGGCATCGACGATGGGCAAAGACATAGGATCGACCGCCGCAATGGCGGACAGCCCCTCGTCCAGAAGGACCATTCCGGCAATGTCAGGCACGACGCCGGACAGATCGCGGATCGTTCCATCCTCGGCCAGCATGCCGGGTTTCTCGGCCCCACGGGCCCCGTGTCGCAGAAGTTTCATGGTCTGGTGCTCCTCTCCCATACGTCCGGCGCACCGCTTTGGTATGCCAGTTGCAAAAGGGTATATCCCGAAGCCGGGCTGGCGAAACAGGGCCTAGGGAGAGAAGTCGGGAAAAAACGGCATTGGAGTGCAGAGCGACGGCATCGGGCGATTGCCATAATTTCGCCATAGTCACGCCCAGATCACGCCAAGTTCATGTTGCAGTCTTCTTAGATTAGGCTAAACGGCAACCCGCGCAGAAAGACGCCAAAGCCGCAAGGACCGAGCAGATGTCAGAAAAATCCACGAAACCGTCGCCCGCGACGTCACAGAAACCCACTCCAATGACGGCCGGGTCAAAGCCGCCGGCACCAGTCGTTTTCCGGGACTTTGCAAGCATCTGATCCCGTAGGACCTCCCCGGCCCGCCATCGCCCTCCCTCGATGGCCTGTCCGGACTGCAGGCCAGATGGGCCTTGGCGCTTTTCCTCCCTTTGGCGCGCAAAGCCTGTCTGGCCTTTTCCGTTGGCCCTGATAGTCTTGTGGCCATGGCCTCTATCACCACGATCCGCAACCTTGGACCCGCCAACGCAGAAGCGTTTCGCAAGGCCGGCATCACCACGGCCGAAGAGGTTCAGGCCATGGGGGCAGACGCCGCCTATGCCCGGCTCTTGGCCAATGGATCGCGGCCACATTTCATCGGCTACTACGTTTTGGTCATGGGGCTACAGGGCCGGCCCTGGAACGACTGCAAAGGCGCCGAAAAGGCCCAGCTGCGCGAAAAGTTCGATGAGATCGTCGCAGGCCATTTCGACACGGATCGGGCCGCCCTTGACAGCTTCATGAACGAAATCGGGCTGGTAAAGCCTCAGGCAACAAAGGCATCGCCATGAACAAGGCCCTGATGACGCTCACACTTCTTGCAGCACTTACTGTTGCGGCCTGCGGCAGCAGACAGGACCTCAGTGTCAGCTCAAACCTCTACCCCGGCGAAACGCCGCAAATGCGGGCCTTGATCCGGGAATATGCCCAGGTCCACGACATCCCCGAGGCGCTGTTGCACCGGGTCATCCAACGCGAAAGCGACTACAGGGCAAATGCCCGCAATGGCCCCTACTACGGGCTGATGCAAATCCTGCCAGAAACCGCCCGCACCATGGGCTTTCGCGGGGCACCGTCCGACCTGCTCGATGCCGAGACGAACCTGAGGTTTGCCGGGCGCTACCTGCGCGGGGCCTGGATCGTGGCTGACGGCGATATCGATGAGGCCGTTGGCTGGTATGCGCGGGGCTATTACTACGAGGCCCGGAACCGCTGCCTTCTGGTCGAAACCGGCCTGGACAACCGCGAACGGTGCTGAATGCAAAACGCCCGCGGCGGGGTGACCGGCGCGGGCGCTGCTGACGTGATCAAGCGGGCCAGGCCCGCCCGGCCTTAGCCGACGAGTTCAAGACCCGAAAAGAAGAACGCGATCTCTTGTGCCGCGGTCTCGGGCGCATCGGATCCGTGGACCGAGTTCTCGCCAACCGATTCTGCGAATTCGGCGCGGATCGTGCCGGGGGCGGCATCGGCGGGGTTGGTGGCACCCATGACTTCGCGATTCTTCAGAACGGCACCCTCGCCTTCAAGGACCTGAACAACGACAGGACCCGAGGCCATGAATTCAGTCAGTTCGCCAAAGAACGGCCGGGCACGGTGTACGTCATAGAACATGCCAGCCTGATCGATGGTCAGCTGGATCCGCTTCTGGGCGACGATGCGCAGACCGGCATCCTCGAACTTGGCGTTGATCTTGCCGGTCAGGTTGCGACGGGTGGCGTCGGGTTTGATGATGGAAAGGGTGCGTTCGATAGCCATGACATGCCTCATTTGGTGATGGGGCAAAGCGCCCCGGTAACGGTCGGCGCCGCACTAGCACGGAGGATCAGCCGTGAAAAGCCGGGATCCGCATTCTTGGCCTCTGCAATGCAATGCCGCCATGCTAGCGTTGCGCCATGCTGATCCTTCTCTTCCATCCCGTCTTTGGCAGGCTTTACGCCGCACAGATCGTGGCCCTTCTGGGAACCGGTCTATTGACGGTCGGGCTTGGTCTGCTGGCCTTTGATCTGGCGGGCGATCAGGCCGGGGCGGTGCTGGGGCTGGCCTATGCCATCAAGATGGTGGCCTATGTCGGCCTGTCGCCGGTCGCCGCCGCCCTGCTTGTCCATGTGCCCCGCAGGCCGGTGCTGATCGGGGCAGACCTGATCCGGGCGGGCGTCGCCCTGTCGCTGCCCTTCATCACCGAGATCTGGCAAATCTATCTGGCAATCGCCCTGCTGCAATCCGCCTCGGCGACCTTCACCCCTGCCTTTCAGGCCACCATCCCCGACATCCTGACGAAAGAGGCCGACTACACCCGCGCCCTGTCCCTGTCGCGGCTGGCCTATGACCTTGAAAACCTGATCAGCCCGGCGCTGGCCGGGGTGCTACTGCTGGTGATGGGCTACCATTGGCTGTTCATGGGCACGGTCATAGGGTTCGTCGCCTCTGCCCTGCTGATCCGATCCACCGAACTGCCCCAACCCGGCCAGGACCGGGCACGGCCCTTTCGAGAAAGGCTCGCACGCGGGCTGCGGATCTACCTCGCCACACCGAGACTGCGGGGGCTGCTGTCCTTGAACCTCGCGGCGGCGGCGGCGGGGGCCTTTGTCATCGTCAACACCGTGGTCGTCGTGCGCAGCGGCTATGGCGGCGCAGAGGGAGATGTGGCCGTGGCGCTGGGAGCCTTTGGGGCCGGCTCCATGTTCGCAGCTCTGGCACTGCCGGGCCTGCTCGGCCGCACCGGTGACCGGCCGGTGATGATGGCCGGCGGGCTTGCCCTGACCCTATTGCTCGCCGGGCAGACGATCTGGCTGATGCTGTCCGGGCTGCCCCCCTGGGCCGTACTTCTGGCGCTCTGGGGGGCAACTGGGCTGGCCTATGCGGCCATCCTGACACCCTCGGGACGGTTGCTGCGCCGCTCGGCCCAGTCGGCGGACAGGCCGGCGCTTTTCACCGCGCAATTCGCCCTGTCGCATGCCTGCTGGCTGGTCACCTATCCTTTGGCAGGCTGGGCCATGGCACGGTTCGGCACCGCTGCGGCCATGGCCGCCCTGGGGCTGCTGGCCGGGCTGGGGCTGGCCACAGCCGCCCGGCTCTGGCCGGCGCAAGACCCCGAGGCACTGGCCCATGGCCACCCTGACCTGCCCCCCGATCACCCCCACCTGCTGGTCCATGGGGGGCGGCAGCACAGCCACGCCTTCATGATCGACGATGCCCACCATCATTGGCCCCCCCACGGGTGAAGCCCGATTGACCCGCCGCCCCGCATCAGGCATGGGGACGGAATGCTGCGCCTCACAGATATCACATATGCCATCGAAGGCCGGGTCCTGCTGGATCACGCCTCTGCCGTAATCCCGACGGGCCACAAGGTTGGCCTTGTCGGACGCAACGGGACGGGCAAGACCACCCTGTTCAAGCTGATCCGGAACGAGCTGATCCTCGACACCGGCACCGTCGACCTGCCCCGCGGCTGGAAGATCGGCGGCGTGAGCCAGGAGGTGCCGGGCAACGAGGTCAGCCTGATCGATACGGTGCTCAAGGCCGATGTCGAACGGCATTCCCTGATGGCCGAGGCTGAAACCGCCACCGACCCCGGCCGGATCGCGGAAATCCAGACAAGGCTCGCCGATATCGACGCCTGGTCGGCCGAAGCGCGGGCCTCCTCGATCCTCAAGGGGCTGGGCTTTACCGACGACGAACAACGCATGCCGTGTTCGGCGTTTTCGGGCGGCTGGCGGATGCGGGTGGCGCTTGCCGCCGTGCTTTTCGCCGAACCCGATCTGCTGCTTCTGGACGAGCCGACAAACTACCTCGACCTTGAAGGCGCACTCTGGCTCGAGGCCTATCTTGTCAAATACCCCCACACGGTGCTCATCGTCAGCCACGACCGGGAACTACTGAACCGGTCCGTCGGCGCGATCCTGCACCTTGAGGATAAAAAGCTCACCTATTACACCGGCCCCTATGACAGCTTCGCCCGGCAACGCGCTGAAAAGCGGGCACTTATGGTCAGCGCCGCCAAGAAACAGGACGCCAAGCGGGCGCACCTGCAAAGCTTTGTCGACCGCTTCAAGGCCAAGGCGTCGAAGGCCAAGCAGGCCCAGTCGCGGGTCAAGATGCTCGAAAAGATGGAGACGATCCGGGTCCCCGAGGATGCGGCCCGCACCGTCTTTACCTTCCCCACCCCCGAAGAGCTTTCGCCCCCCATCATCGCGACCGAAGGGGTGGCGGTGGGCTATGGCAACCACATCGTGCTGCACGACCTGAACCTGCGGATCGACCAGGACGACCGGATCGCCCTTCTGGGGCGCAACGGCGAAGGCAAGTCGACGTTGTCCAAACTTCTGTCGGGCAGGCTCGACGCCGCGCGGGGCAAGATGACCAGCTCCTCCAAGCTGCGGATCGGCTTTTTCGCCCAGCACCAGGTCGATGAGCTGCGGGTCGAGGAAACACCACTCCAGCACCTCCTGCGCGAACGGCCAGAAGAAGGGCAAGCCAGGCTGCGGGCGCGGCTGGCAGGCTTCGGCCTTGGCGCCGCGCAGGCCGAAACCGAGGTCGGGCGGTTGTCTGGCGGTCAAAAGGCGCGCCTGTCGCTGTTGCTGGCCACCCTGCCCGCACCGCATCTGTTGATCCTGGACGAACCAACCAACCACCTCGACATCGAATCCCGCGAAGCACTGGTCGAGGCGCTGACGGCCTATTCCGGCGCGGTCATCCTGGTCAGCCACGACATGCACCTTCTGTCGATGGTCGCCGACCGGCTCTGGCTGGTTAAGGACGGCCATGTCAAACCATATGACGACGATTTGGATGCCTACAGGCGCATGCTGCTTACCGTCGACAAACCCGCCAACAAGAACAAGCCCGCTCCCGTCAAACCCACCCGTCCCAGCCGGGACGAGGTCCTCGCCCTCAAGGCAGAGGTCCGCAAGGGCGAAGAACGCGTCAACAAGATCAACGAGATGCGCGACAAACTTGCCAAAAAGCTCGCCGATCCCGCGCTCTACGAAGACAGTCGCAAAGGCGAGCTTGACACCTGGAACAAGAAATACGCCGAAGTGATGGAAGCCCTTGAACGGGCCGAAGCGATCTGGATGGCCGCCCTCGAAAAACTGGAACGGGCGCAGGCGGCATGATGCCCTTCGCTTTGTTACAAATACTCCCCCGCCGGAGGCGTCCCACCGGCGCAAGGGCGCTGCCATGACCGAACTCGCCGTCCTGATCACCGCCTTCACGACCCTCTTCATCATCATCGACCCGCCGGGGCTGGTGCCGGTCTTCATCGCCCTGACGCAAGGCATGACCCCGGCGCAACGCCGCACCATCGGGCTGCGCGCCTGCCTTGTGGCGGGCGGGCTGGCCCTGGCCTTTCTGTTCCTGGGCGAGGCGGTTCTGGGCTTTATCGGCATCTCCATGCCGGCCTTTCGCATTGCTGGCGGGGTGCTGTTGTTCCTCACAGCCCTCGACATGCTGTTCGAGCGGCGCCAGACCCGGCGCCAGGGCAACGCCGAGGACGGGGCCGACCCCGATCACGATCCTTCGGTCTTTCCCCTTGCCTTGCCGCTAATCGTCGGACCGGGGGCGATCACGACGATCATCCTTCTGGCCGGACAGGCGCAGTCGGCTGTCGATTTTGCTGTCATCGCAGGGGTCTTGGCCGCCAACCTCTTGATCGTGTTCCTGTTCTTCCTCGCCTCCGACCCGATCGAGCGGCTTTTGGGTCGGGTCGGGATCAATGTGGTCACGCGGGTTCTGGGCATGCTGCTGGCCGCATTGGCCGTTCAGTTCGTTCTTGATGGGCTGCGCTCTTTCGGGATGGCAAACTGATCCCTATATCAGGGCCATGGACAGCAATTCGATCGCCTCTCTCGCCTATCTCGCCCTGCTCGGCATCGCCGTGGCGGGTTGGTTTGTCACCCACAACCGCGAGTCGCTTGGCAAGGTGGCCCAGCAGGCCGCCGTCTGGGGCTTTATCTTCCTCGGCGTGATCGCCGCCGTCGGCATGTGGGGGGACATCAGCCGCGAAATCTCGCCCCGCCAGGGCGTGCTGAGCAATGGCCAGATCGAAGTTCCCGTGGGCCGCGACGGCCATTTCCATCTGACCCTCGATGTCAACGGAACCCCCATCGACTTTGTCGTCGACACCGGGGCAAGCCAGATCGTGCTCTCGCAAGAAGACGCGGCCAAGGTCGGCATTGAAACCGAAACGCTGGCCTATCTCGGCTCGGCCCAGACCGCCAACGGGACGGTGCGCACCGCAACCGTCTGGCTCGACAGCGTCGCCTTTGAAGGGGTGACGGACACCGGCGTCCGCGCCGTGGTCAACCAGGGCGAACTGTTCGGGTCTTTGTTGGGGATGTCCTACCTGTCGCAATTCTCAAGGATCGAGATTGCGGATGGCAAACTGCTACTGACCCCCTGATCGGGCTGTCAGCCCTTTTCGGCCTGCTTCGTCCAGCGCCCGTCGACCTGCGCCCAGTATTGCGCAGCCACTCCGGCCTTGGTCAGGGCAGACCATTGGCGCCGGGCCGTCTGCACCGCGTCGGGGTCGTGCCCGTCAAACAGGATGCACGCCCTGGCCAAGGCAACAACCTCCTCGGGGCTGACCTCCGCGCCGCCAAGGGTCATCAGGCAACCGGGTTCTGACCCTGCCTGCGGACCGCGCCCGGTTCCTGCGACGGTCAAAAGGACCGGCTGCAGGGCGTCATGCGGCCCACCGGCGAGGCCGTGCGGCAGGAACCCGTCGTCCGGCCCCCGCCACAACGCCTCGTCCAAGCGCCGCATCTGGCCGTCATCGGTGCCCCGCACCTCGATCCGCCAGCCCGCCGTGCGGGCCTTGCCGATCAGCATCGGCAGGGTCACCTCAAGCGGGCTGTCGGTCAGATGGTAGAAAAAGGCCGCCCCCATCCGCTACTGCCCCTGGTCCCGGGCCTCGTAACGGTCCCGGATCAACCGGTCCAGGGCGCGCACGCCCCAGCCTGTCGCCCCCTTGGGGGCAAGGTCGCTGTCGGACTTCAACGATGCCGTGCCTGCGATATCGAGATGGCACCAGGGCACATCGTCCTTGACGAAACGGGCGAGGAACTGGGCCGCCGTGATCGATCCGCCATCGCGCCCCCCGACATTCTTCATATCCGCGATCCGGCTTTTGAGCTTGGCATCATAGGCCGCCCCCATGGGCATCCGCCACGCCCCTTCTTCCTCCGCCCCAGCGGCACTGAGAAAGGCGGTTGCCAGCGCGTCGTTGTTGGAAAAGACGCCCGCATGTTCATGGCCCAGGGCCACGATGATGGCCCCGGTCAGCGTCGCCAAATTGATCATGCCGGTCGGTTTGAACCGTTCTTGCGTATACCAAAGCACGTCAGCCAGCACGAGCCGCCCTTCGGCGTCGGTGTTGATGACCTCGATCGTGTCCCCCTTCATCGAGGTGACCACGTCGCCGGGACGAACGGCTGTGCCCGAGGGCATGTTTTCCACCAGCCCGACAAGGCCTACCACGTTGGCACGAGCCTTGCGCAGGGCAAGGGCCTTCATCACACCGGCCACGGTGCCTGCCCCGCCCATGTCCATGGTCATGTCTTCCATGCCGCCGGCCGGTTTCAGGCTGATGCCGCCGGTGTCAAAGACGACGCCCTTGCCGACAAGGGCAAAGGGCGGCTCTTCCCCGCCGCCATTCCACTGCATCACGACGACCTTGGAGGGACTGGCAGAGCCTTGCCCCACGCAAAGCAGCGACCCCATCCCAAGCTCTTCCAGCGCAGGCTCTTCCAGCACCTCGACCGTGAGGCCAAGGGCGGTCAGGGCAACGAGTTGATCGGCAAAGCTGGTGGTGGTGAGGATATTGGCGGGGGCATTCACCAGATCGCGGGTGAAAAAGACCCCTTCGGCCACCGCAAGGCCGGGGGCTGCGGCCGCAGAAGCGGCCTCGGGGTCCTCGCACATGATTGTGATGGCCCCGGTCGGATCGGGCGCCCCGCTTTTGTGGTCGCTAAAGTCATAGGCCCGCAACGCCAGCCCTTGGGCCAGTTCGGCCACCCGACCCATATTGCCAGCCAAGACTGTCAGATCACCGGAGCCCCGCTTGGCAGCCATGACAGCGCCGGCCCTGCGCGCCTCGGCCTCGGTCGGGCGGCGGGGCAGCTTGGCGACAAGGACAGCCTCGGCCTGCATGCCACCGGGGTAGGAAATAACGGCCACATCGCCCGCCTTCATCTTGGCCCAACCCGGTCCCTCGACCAGCCGCGACATCGCCCGGCGGGTCAAGGAATTGACCTTGCGAGCCTCGGGTCCCAGGCGGCCATCCTCGGCAATCACCACCGCGATCCGGCCAGTCTGCTTCGAGATGTCTGCCAGCTCTTTTGCAGCAAAGGAAATCTTGGCGAGGTCAGTCATAGCGGGCCTTTCGGTCAGTGGGCGGGGATTGGATCATTGCTACCGGCCCGGGGGCCAGAACACCAGATAGCTGTTCAATCCGCCTGCCCGATGCGGTAGCCTCCACGGACCAAGGGCGCGGTGCCTTCGGAGGGGGACGACGTGGGACGATTCGACAGATATCTGCTGTCCCAGCTGATGGTCCTGTTCGGATTCTTCGCACTTGTCCTGATCCTGGTCTATTGGGTCAACCGGGCGGTATCCCTGTTCGACCAATTGGTCGCGGACGGCCAGACGATGGGAATATTCCTGACCCTGTCGCTCTTGACGCTTCCCGGGCTGATCGCGATCGTGCTGCCCCTCGCAGCTTTCGCGGCAAGCCTTTATGTCACCAACCGGATGACCGCAGAAAGCGAATTGATCGTTCTGCAAGCCACCGGATCCTCTGCCTTCCGGCTGGGCCGACCGGTGGTGATCTTTGGGGTGATCGTGGCCGGGCTGATGTCGGTGCTGACACACTACCTGGTTCCCGCCGCCGCCTCTGAAATGAACCGGCGGCAGGCCGAGATTGCGCAAAACGCCACCACCCGCTTTCTTCAGGAAGGACAGTTCCTGTCGCCCACCTCGGGCATCACCCTCTACATCCGCGACATCACCCAGGCGGGCGAGTTGCGCGATATCTTTCTGTCCGACACCCGCGCCCGCGATGAATCGGTTATTTATACCGCCTCAAGCGCCTATGTGGTGCGGACCATTACTGGGCCGCAACTGGTGATGATCGACGGAATGGCACAGGCTTTTCAGCGACAAAGCCAGCGCTTGATCACCACGTCTTTCAACGATCTGGCTTATGACATCGGCACCCTCGTCAATCTCCCCGACACCACCCGCCGATCCTCGCGCGAGCTTTCGACGCTTGAGCTGTTGTCGCCGACGCCCGACCTCATCGAAGAGACCCGGCGCACCGCGGGTCAACTGGTGGCCGAAGGACACAACCGCTTTGCCCAGGCCATATTGGGGTTTGTCGGGCCCCTGATCGGCTTTGCCACCCTGCTGATCGGCGGTTTCAGCCGGTTCGGCGTCTGGCGCCAGGTTCTGGCCGCCATCGCGCTGGTGATCGTGGTCAAGATGATCGAAACGGTCACGACCAACGCAGTGAGGGTCAATCCGGCCAATTGGCCCCTGACCTACCTGGCTGGCCTGACTGGCGTCGTCATGGCGCTTGTCCTGATGTGGTCCACGACAAGGCCTGCGATGTTTCAGCGGCGGCCGAGAGGGGCCCGGGCATGATATTGCACCGCTACCTCGCCCGCCGTTTCGCCCTGATCATCCTGGCCGTTTTCGGGATCTTTCTGGTCATGTCGTTGTTCATCGATCTGATCGAGCAGGCCCGCCGCTTTGGCGCGGACACCGCCGACTTTGGCGAGCTGATCAAGCTGACGCTGCTGAACGCCCCCAAGGGGATCTACCAGATCCTGCCGCTGATCATCATCCTGTCGACGCTTGCCTTCTTTCTGGGGCTGGCGCGGTCGTCTGAAATGGTCGTTATCCGGGCCGCCGGACGGTCCGCCATCAGGTCTCTGGTTGCCCCCCTACTGGTGGCGCTGACCTTTGGTATTCTGGCGGTGGGGTTCTTGAACCCGATCGTGGCTGCGACCTCCAAGGCCTATGAGGCCGAGCTTGATGACATTCGCAACGTGACGAGCGTTCTGTCTCTGTCAGACGACGGGCTGTGGCTGCGGCAAGGGAACGAAACGGCACAGACGGTGATCCGGGCGGAATCGGCCAACCTCGACGGTACGAGACTGACCGGGGTGAGCTTCATCACCTTCGGTCTTGAGGGCAAACCCCAGCGCCGGATCGAAGCCGCGTCGGCGCTTTTGGAAGACGGGGCCTGGACCCTCACCGACGCCAAGGTCTGGCCACTGAGCAACGCCCTCAACCCTGAGGCCGAAGCGGTTTTCCTTCCCGAGTTGCAAGTCAACTCCTCGCTCACCGCAGCGCAGATCCGTGACAGCTTTGGCACCCCATCCTCCGTTGCGATCTGGGACCTGCCCCAGTTCATCGAACGGTTGCAGGCTGCCGGCTTTTCGGCCCGCCGGCATCAGGTCTTTTTGCAGATGGAACTGGCTTTGCCGATATTCCTTGTCTCTATGGTGCTGATCGGTGCGGCCTTTACCCTGCGCCACCAGCGCGGCGGACGCACGAGCCTGATGGTCCTGTCAGCGATCCTTCTTAGCTTTGCGATCTATTTTTTGCGAAATTTTGCCCAAATCCTTGGGGAAAACGGGCAAATCCCCGCGATGCTTGCCGCCTGGGCGCCGCCGCTGATTGCCATCGGCCTGTCGCTTGGGCTGTTGTTGCATCTTGAGGACGGCTGATGCTGCGCCTTGCTTTTCTTTGCCTGGCCCTCATTCTGCCCTCCCTTGCCACGGCTCAGGGGGCCGCGACTCTGGTCGCGGACAGCGTAACCCTGAGCGGCGACAACCGGCTGGTGGCGGACGGCAATGTTGAGGCCTTTTATGACGGGACAGTCCTTTCCGCCTCGCGCATCACCTATGACCGCACTGCCGACCGGCTGAGCATCGAAGGCCCGATCTTTATCCGAACCGCCGACGGTCAGATCCTGACAGCCAGCCGGGCCGAGCTTGACCCCCGGTTGGAAAGCGGGCTCTTGCGCAGCGCGCGGCTGGTGCTGGACGAACAACTCCAACTCGCCGCCAATCAGATCACGCGGGTGGATGGTCGCTACAGCGCCCTGACCCGGACTGCTGCCACATCCTGCCAGGTCTGCGGCACCCGCGCCCCCTTGTGGGAAATCCGCGCTGAAAGCGTGATCCATGACACCGAAACCCGGCAGCTATATTTCGACAACGCCAGCCTGTTGATCCGGGGCGTTCCGGTCCTTTGGGTGCCCCGTATGCGCCTGCCAGACCCGACCCTTGAACGGGCGACCGGTCTATTGGTGCCACAGGTCCGGACCACCAACCAGTTGGGCATTGGCCTGAAACTGCCCTATTTCATCCGGATCGGGGACCGACGTGACCTGACGCTGACGCCCTATCTGTCCGGCAGCACCACAACACTCGAGGCCCGCTACCGGCAGGCCTACTTGCGAGGCGACATCGAGATTTTGGCCTCAGTCGGGCGGGACGACATCGTCCCCGACACGACACGGAGCTTTGCCCGCGCCTCTGGTGACTTTGACATCGGCCGGGGCGTGCAATTGTCCTTCAATATCGAAGCTCTGTCCGATCCAACCTACCTGCTGGACTACGGCTATTCGGATCAGGACCGCCTGGTATCCGGCCTGACGCTGACGCGGGTTCGGCAGGACGATCTGTTCTTTGGCCAAGCCGCTTTCTACACAAGCCTGCGCGAAGCAGAGGTGGATTCGGCCCTGCCGCCCATCGTGCTTGATTTCGGCTATGAAAAGCGCAGCTACCTCGACGATCTTGGGGCGACTGTCACATGGTCCGTTTCGGCCGACGCGCTGCAACGGACCAAGAATTCCGATCCGGCGTCGGCGCGTGACGTGGCGCGGGTCGGTACCGGGCTTGAGCTGGTTCACCAATGGGTCAGTCCGGTCGGACTTGTCATGGCGATCGATGCAAAGGTCGTCTTGGACTATTACCTCATCAATGACGATCCCACCTATGAGACCGGCTTTCGGGCCGGACCCTCGGGGTCGGTGACGCTGCGCTGGCCTCTGATGCGCCCAGACCCGACGGGCATCGTGAACATCATCGAACCGATCGTCAGCCTGGGCTGGTCCGAAGCGTTCGGGGTTGTTCCGCCCAATGAAGACGGGCTCTTGGCCGAACTTGATGAAGGCAACCTGATGGCCCTGACCCGCACGCCGGGGCAGGATGCCCGCGAGCTTGGCTTCCGGACAAGCGCCGGTGTGGCTTGGACATTGGGCGTCCCGGATGTTGGCACCTCGACGATGACCTTTGGACGGGTGTTCCAGTCCCAGGTTCAGCCCGCCTATTCGGCAGCCTCTGGGCAGGCCCAGGCCAACTCTGACTGGCTCTTGTCGACGCAGTTGGCGCTGGATGGCGGTTTCGAATGGCAGGTGCGGACGCTGATCGACGATGACCTCGACATCAACAAGGCCGAGACGAAGGTGAACTGGTCGAACGAGCGGATCGATTTCAACGCCTCCTACCTCTGGCTGCCCGAAGACGCCTTTCGCGACCGGGATTCGCCGGCGTCCGAATGGTCCTTCGACACCGACTGGCGGGTCACCGACAATTGGAGCCTCAGGGCCGATGCCCGCTATGACGAGGCGGCCAATCAATTGGCAAGGGCGGGCTTTAGCTTAGGGTGGCAGAATGAATGCGTCACGGTGGACCTTTCAGTGGCGCGCCGCTACACCTCATTTACGACTGAAGATCCGACCACTAACTTTGACCTTGCCATCAATCTGACCGGCTTTTCGGCTGGACGCTCACAGGCAGGTCCGGCCGGTTCGTGCCGAAACTGAGAGTGGCGACAAAACGCGATACGACAGGGCCTTCGGGCACTGACTGAACCCAGAAACTGCACGAGGCTTTCATGCGCCTGTCCCTTTCGACCCTCATGCCCCGGCTGGGACCAAGCCTGGGCCTATGCCTGGCCTTCTGTCTGGCTCCTGTTCTGGCACCCGCTGCATGGGCACAGGATCTGTTTTCCCCTGCCATCATCGTGAACGAGCGGGCGATCAGCCGCTACGAGATCGAACAGCGCCAGGCACTCCTAGACGTCTTTGGCACCCAGGGAGACCTGGACGAACTTGCCCAGGAGCAGTTGATCGAAGAGCGGCTCAAGAGCCAGGCCATCGCCGCGGCAGGCCTGCGCCTGACCGAAGAAGGCAGCCAGCTGGCGCTGGAAGAATTTGCCGGACGGACCGAGCTTTCGCTCGACGAATTCCTTGCCGTGATTGCCCAACAGGGAGTCGAGCGTGAGACCCTTCGCGACTATGTCGTCATGGGGATCAGCTGGCGCGACTTTGTCCGCGCCCAATTTGGTTCGCAGGTCGAAGTGACCGAGGCCGATATCGACGCGGCCCTTGCCCGTG
This sequence comes from uncultured Paracoccaceae bacterium, assembly GCA_937916485.1. The sequence continues at coordinate 33,192 of CALFSV010000295.1, forward strand.
GTCCGAACCCCAACGAGGGGGTCGAGGTCCTGCTGAACGAAATCATCATCGCCGCCCCGCCCGAACGGGCCGAGCAGGCGGCAGCTGTGGCCGAGGAAATCTCGCAAATGCGGTCGATCTCGGCGTTTCAGGACGCCGCCCGGCAAGTGTCTGCCCTGCCCTCACGCGAACAGGGCGGTCGGTTGAATTGGCTGCCATTGTCGAACTACCCTGCCCCCCTGCGGCCTGTGATCCTTGGCCTTGCGCCGGGCGAGGTGACGTCCCCGATCCCGATCCCCAACGGTATCGCCCTGTTCCAATTGCGCGACGTCCGCGAAGCGCCCTTCTCCGCGCCCGCCGTGACAGCCATAGACTATGCCGCATTCTACATCGCGGGGGGCCGGTCCGAGGCCGCAATGTCAGAGGCCGCCGCCCTGCAAAGCCGGGTCGACACCTGCGACGACCTATACGGCGAAGCACTGGGGCTGCCGCCCGAAACCCTTGAACGGGTCAAGTTGCCACCCGCCGAGATCCCCCAAGACGTCGCGCTGGAACTGGCCAAGCTGGACTCCAACGAGGTGACAACTGCATTGACCCGGTCCGATGGCCAGACCCTGCTCTTTTTGATGCTCTGCGGTCGCGATTACGAGGGCACCGAAGCCCTGAGCAGGGATGCCGTGCGGGGACAGCTGATCAGCGCCCGCCTGGCCGGGCTGGCGGATGGGTTACTGGCCGATCTTCGGGCCTCGGCCACCATTATCTACGCAAACCAATAAGCCTCGGTGTCCACCATCATCATCAGCTGCGGTGAGCCTGCCGGGATCGGGCCGGAGATCGCCGCCCGCGCCTGGGCCGAGCGGCGGACTGCCATGACCCTGCTCTGGATCGGCGATCCGCGGCACCTGCCTCAGGGCACCCCTTGGCAGGCCGTCAAAGACCGGCAAGAGGCCGAGGCCGTCTGCGCGCGCGCGTTGCCGGTTCTCGAACGCGACTTTGGTCCGCCGATGGTCCCCGGACAGCCCAACCCTGCCCATGCACAAGGCGTCATCGACGCCATCGCCGAGGGCGTCCACATGGTTCAGGCCGGAGAGGCCGACGCGCTGTGCACTGCGCCGATCCACAAGGCCGCCCTGATCGACGGGGCGGATTTCGCCTATCCCGGCCATACGGAGTATCTGGCGGCGCTGGCAGGTGTTCAGCGCGTGGTGATGATGCTGGCGTGCGACATGCTGCGGGTTGTGCCCGCAACGATCCACATTCCCATTGCCGAAGTGCCCGGCGCCCTGACCGCCCGGGGCCTGACCGACACCATCCTGATCACCCATGCCGCCCTGATCCGCGATTTTGGCATTACCACTCCACGCCTCGCCGTGGCGGGACTGAACCCGCATGCCGGGGAAGACGGCAAGATGGGGATGGAAGAGATCGAGATGATCGCCCCGGTTCTTGAAGCGCTGCGCCGGGAGGGCCTTGATATTGCGGGACCCTTGTCGGCCGATACCATGTTTCATGCCGGCGCCCGTGCCCGTTATGACGCCGCAATTGCCATGTACCACGATCAGGCGCTGATCCCGATCAAAACCCTCGATTTTTCGGGCGGAGTGAATGTGACACTGGGACTGCCGTTCATCCGCACCTCACCCGATCATGGAACGGCTTTTGACATTGCCGGGCGTGGCGTGGCGGATGCGACCTCGATGATTGCGGCCCTCGATATGGCCAGCCGCATGCATATGGCCCGGACAGGAGCCTCCGGCGGGAATATTTCTGGCAAGAAAAAACCATGAGTGGCATCGATGATCTGCCGCCGCTGCGCGATGTCATTGCCCGGTTTGACCTGTCGCCCAAGAAGGCGCTTGGCCAGAACTTTCTTCTGGATCTGAACCTGACGGCCAAGATTGCCCGCCGTGCCGGGGATCTGTCGGGTTGTGATGTGCTTGAGGTGGGCCCCGGCCCGGGAGGCCTGACCCGAGGCCTTTTGGCGGAGGGCGCGCGCCGGGTGCTGGCCATCGAAAAGGACCCAAGGTGCCTGCCGGCCCTTGCCGAGATCGCAGCGGCCTATCCGGGCCGTCTGGAAGTGATCGGCGGCGATGCGCTTGAGGTCGACCCTCTGTCCCATCTTACCCCACCGATCCGGGTGGCGGCCAACCTGCCCTATAATGTGGGAACCGAACTTCTGGTCCGTTGGCTGACGCCCCCCGACTGGCCGCCCTATTGGCAGAGCCTGACCCTGATGTTTCAAAAGGAAGTGGCCGAGCGCATCGTGGCCAGCCCCGGAAGCAAGGCCTATGGCCGCCTGGCCCTGCTGGCTCAATGGCGGGCGGATGCGAAGATCGTGATGGAGCTGGGTCCCGAGGCCTTTACCCCGCCGCCCAAGGTGTCATCCGCGGTGGTCCACCTGACCGCACTGCCCGAACCGCGCTATCCGGCCGATCCGGCCGTTCTGAACCGTGTGGTCGCCGCCGCCTTCAACCAGCGCCGCAAGATGCTGCGTGCGGCCCTGCGGGGGCTGTCCCCGGATATCGAGGCGCATCTTGTCGCGGTGGGAATTCCACCCACAGAACGCGCCGAGCAGGTGTCGCTGGAGGCCTTTTGTGCCCTGGCCCGGGAACTGAAAAGGGCCGCCTGAGAGGCGGCCCTTCTTGCAGGAGATATCCTGATGGCTACTCGGCCGTTTCGGCGGACCCAGAGGTCTGGGCACTGTCTGCAGCAGCGGCCTTGGGTGCGCGGGGCTTGCGCGGACGTGGCGTGCGGGCGGCCTTGGGCTTGGCGGCGGCGGCAGGGGCGGCTGCGTCACTGGTCTTGTCCTCGGGCGTTTCCACCAGGCTGGACTGCTGATCGCCAGCCTTGAGGAAACCGACGTCGGCGATGTCCATGCTATAATCCGGCTGCTCTGCACTGCCGGGATCCTGATCAGCGGCATCATTGCCAGAGTCGCGCCGCGACGACACCTTGCCACGACGCGGCTGCTGTCCTGCATCCGCCCCGGACTCGGGTTGGCGAGGCTGGGCCTCGGGCTGGCGTTGTAGCCCATTGGAGGCCTCGGGCCCGCTGCCCTCTTCCTGGCTCCGGAGCCTTTGCTGACGCTCGCGGTCCCGCTCGGCCTGCCGGTCGCGTTCGGCCTGACGGTCGCGGTTCTGCTGCTCTTGCTCTTCGCGGGCGCGGTCGATCTCTTTCTGAGCTTCGGCGAGCAGGCGCGTATAATGCTCTGCGTGCTGGGCGAAGTTCTCGGAGTTGACCCGATCATTCGACAACTGCGCGTCGCGATGAAGTTGGTTGTATTTCTCGATGATCTGCTGGGGCGTTCCGCGCACCTTGCCATCAGGACCCGAGCTGTCGAACACCCGGTTGATGATGTTTCCGCCCGAGGGACGGTTGTTGCTGCGGTTCTTGTTGCCCCGCGACCGTGACTTTGATGATCTCATATGACTTTTCGTGTCCAGCCTGGAAGGAGTTGTCGCGACTTCGGTTTGCACCTGGCCCGATGCGTGCACGCTGCACGCTGTGATCTTATGAAGGCCCTAAGATGAACTGGCGGCGTTCTGTAGGAGAGGGCTTATTGCCCTCATCTCTGCAGACAGGAGTGAATAAACACGGCCCGCCCGGCGGCGCAAGCAAAAATTGCCTGCAAAGGCCGGATCGGAGCAAATCAGCGTATCAGAACGGGATATCGGACCACTGGGCCACAATGACGCGATCGCGTCCGTCCAGGTCCTTGATCAGGGCCCGCACATCAAAACCAGCGTCATGGGCGATTGCCGAGACCGCCTGAGCCTGGCTTGGCCCTATCTCAACGATGATGCGGCCATCGTCTATCAGGTAAGGGCCGACAGAGGTGAATATCTGCCGGTAGGCGTCAAGACCGTCCGATCCGTCGGTCAGGGCCAGCCGGGGTTCCCAATCGCGGACCTCGGGGGCAAGGCCGGCCATTTCGGACGATGCGATGTAGGGTGGGTTGGCGACCACAAGGTCAAAGATGCCGCCGACGTCGGCCACCCAGTCCGAAACCTCGAACCGCACCCGATGCGACAGGTCGAGCTGCCGGGCATTGGCACGCGCAATCTCGAGTGCGGCGGCGGAAATGTCTACGCCCATGCCCCGGCTTGCGTCCATTTCGGCCAGCAGGGTTAGAAGGATACAGCCTGACCCGGTCCCAAGGTCCAGCACATGGGCAAAAGGCTGCGCCAGCGCGGCCTCGACCAGCATCTCGGTTTCGGGGCGGGGGTCCAGCACATCGGCGGTCACGATGAAATCACGCCCGTAGAACGCCCGGCGTCCGATCAGTTGCGACACAGGCTCGCGTGCGGCCCGGCGGGTGATGAGGGTGTCAAAGGCAGCCTGCGCCGTCTTTTCGATGGTTTCGGGCAAAAGGAGGGTCAGCCGACCGGCCTCGACCCCAACCGCATGAGACAGAAGCCGACGTGCGTCGCGGGCGGCATCGGGCACGCCCGCGGCGGCAAGCCTGCGGGTGGCCGCGATCAGCAGGCTGTTGCCGGTTTCGGTGTCGTCGGTTGCGGTCATGTGTCCATCTCTGCCAGCAATTGTGCCTGCGCCTCGGATGTCAGGGCATCTATGATCTCGTCGAGGTCACCTTGCAGGATGGCGTCGAGCCGATAAAGCGTCAGGTTGATCCGGTGGTCGGTCATCCGGCCTTGGGGAAAGTTGTAGGTCCGGATCCGTTCGGACCGGTCACCGCTGCCCACCTGAGCCTTGCGGTCGGCAGAGCGGGCGCCTTCGACGCGTTCCCGCTCAAGATCAAACAGCCGCGCGCGCAGCACGTCCATCGCCAGTTCGCGGTTGCGGTGCTGCGATTTCTGAGAAGAGGTCACGATGATGCCGGTGGGCAGGTGCGTGATCCGGACCGCCGAATCGGTCGTGTTGACGTGCTGTCCCCCTGCCCCGCTGGCCCGCATGGTATCAATGCGGATGTCGGTCGCAGGTATGTCGATATCGACCGCCTCGGCCTCGGGCAGTACGGCGACGGTGGCGGCTGAGGTATGGATGCGGCCGCCGCTTTCGGTTTCGGGCACCCGCTGGACCCGGTGCACGCCTGATTCGTATTTGAGCCGGGCAAACACACCGTCCCCTTCGACCCGTGCGATCACTTCCTTGATCCCGCCAAGCTCGGTCGCCTGTTCTTCGATGATCTCGAAACGCCAGCCCTTGGCCTCGCAATAGCGCTGGTACATGCGCAACAGGTCAGCGGCGAACAACGCGGCTTCGTCGCCGCCAGTGCCGGGCCGGATTTCCAGCATGGCGGGGCGGCCGTCGGCAGCGTCCTTGGGGATCAGGGCAAGGCGCAGCGCCGCTTCGGCGGCTTCGATCCTTGTGCGAAGCCCGGGTAGTTCGTCTTCGGCTAATGCTCGCATCTCGGGGTCGTCGAGCATCGCCTCGGCCCCGTCGCGTTCCTCAAGAAGGGCGCGGTAGGTGTTGATCGTGTCGACTACCGGACGCAGGTCCGAATATTCGCGCGTCAGCGGGGCGATGTCGGCGCTGGCCATGCCGCCATTCATCTTGGCCTCCAAAAACTGGAAGCGTTGGAGAATCTGCTCAAGGGTTGCCGACTGGATCATGCGCCTGATGTCCCGCATCCCGGCGGGGGGGTCAAGGTGCCAGAGGGGGAACCACCTCTGCCAGCTGCGTCAGCCAGCCCTCGACCCGCGCCCGGTTGACGCCCAGATCCTCGGCGCCGAACCGTTGCCTGGCCCAGATCACCGGGGCAGCGCCCTCGCCCACGGCGACGGTCGTCACGGTGGTATAGTCTGGAAAGCCGCATAGGCGGGAGCGCGAGGTATAGGTGATCCGCCCCTCTTCCACGCTGCCGGCTAGGCGCTGGGTGCGGGGCGTTCCCATCGCCACGGCATCAAGGGCCGCCAGCAAGGCGGCGGGATCGGTCGCAAAGACCGGTGCCGCGCCGCTCCCCCCCTCGGGCCGGATCAGCCAGCCGCCCCGGGCCGTCGCGGTCGCGGCGGTCGGGTCCGTGTGCCATGCAACGGGGTTTGACGGCGCAAGCCGGGCGTAGATCATCGCCCCCCCGATCAGCAGGACAAGGACGGCGAGGATACGCAAGATCATCGGTTCTTTCCCTTGTTCCAACAGTACAGGCACAGCAATTCCGTCGCCACATGCGCCCCCGCGATGGCGGTGGCCCCTGTGGTGTCATAGGGCGGCGAAACCTCAACGATATCGCCGCCCACCATGTTGATACCCGCCAGATCGCGCAGGATGGCCGCGGCCTGCCATGAGGCCAGCCCCCCCCAGACCGGCGTGCCGGTACCGGGGGCAAAGGCGGGGTCGAGGGCGTCGATGTCAAAAGTGACATAGGTCGGGGCGTCGCCCACGATCTCTTTGGCCCGCGCCGTCACCCAGTCCGCCCCTTTTTCGTGAACGGTCCGGGCGTCGATGAATTCCACACCCAGATAATCCTCGCACTCTGTTCGAATCCCGATCTGGACCGAGCGGGAGGGATCGACAAAGCCCTGTTTAACCGCCTTGTACATCATGGTGCCATGGTCGATCCGGGCCATGTCGTCGTCGGGCCAAAGGTCGGAATGGGCGTCGAACTGGATCACGCTCATCGGGCCAAAGCGGGCGGCGTAGGCCTGCAGGATCGGCAGGGTGATGTAGTGGTCGCCCCCCAGCGTCAGCGTGCCGGGGCCTGCGGCCAGAATGCCTGCAATATGGGCGCGAAGCGCCTCGGGAAAGGCGGGGATATTGGCATAGTCAAAGGCCAGATCGCCATAATCCGCGATGGCATAGTCGCTGAGCGGGTCAAAACCCCAGCCATAGGGCGGATCATAGGGTTGCAGGGCCGACGCCTCGCGGATCGCACGGGGGCCAAAGCGCGTGCCGGTCCGATGCGTCACCGCCTGATCAAACGGCACGCCGGTGATGGCCAGATCCACGCCGGTCAGGTCCTTGGTATAGCGCCGCCGCAAGAAGGACGTCGCCCCGCCAAAGGCGTTCTCGAACGACGGACCCTTCAGGTCTGTCCGGGTAAAGGCATGATCGACTTGGGTTTTTGCATCAAGAAGAGACATGGCAACCCCTTTCTTCAGTCTGATGTCGGTCGGATTTCTTCGCCGGCAAGGGCGTGGCCGCCAATAGGCAGCGCCTTTTCCACGATCCGGGCAAAGAACGACGCGCCATAGGGCGCGGCCTCATCGTCAAAGTCGTAGTCCGGATGGTGCAGGGCCGCCGTGTCGCCATTGCCGATGAACAGATAGGATCCGGGCCGGTCCTCAAGGAAAAAGGCAAAATCTTCTGCCCCCATCTCGGGTCCCGCCTCTGCATTCACCTGCGAGATTTCGGCAGCCACTTCGGCGGCAAAGGCCGTCCTGTGGGGCTCGTTGATGGTGGCCGGGTAGCCCACTCGATAAAAGAACGAGGCCGCAACCCCGTAACTGGCGGCCTGCCCTTCGACCACTTCCTCCAGTCGGCGGCGGGCCATTTCGCGGACATGGGGCGCAAAGGTGCGCACCGTGCCGCTGATCCAGGCCTTGTCGGGCACAACATTCTCAACGCTGCCCGCATGGATCTGGGTGACCGAGATGACAAGGTCCTCAAGGGCATAGTGATTGCGGCTGACGATGGTCTGGATGGCCTGAACGATGCCGCAAACCGCCACGACCGGGTCACGGGTCTGATGCGGGGTGGCTGCGTGACCGCCCTCACCCTTGATCTCGATGAAAAAGTCATCGACCGCTGCCATGATCGGACCGGGGGTGGTGTAGAAGGCACCAAGCGCAGTACCGGGGGCCGAATGGATGGCATAGACCTCTGAAATGTCGAACCGGTCAAGGATGCCCGCGTCGCGCATCACCTCGGCCCCGCCGCCGTCCTCCTCGGCGGGCTGAAAGATCAGCGCGACGGAGCCTGCGAAATTCCGCGTCTCGGCCAGGTATTTGGCTGCCCCCAAAAGCATGGTGGTATGGCCGTCATGGCCGCAGGCATGCATCGCGCCGGGGGTGAGCGAGGCATAGGGTGCCCCCGTCGTCTCATGGATCGGCAAGGCGTCCATATCGGCCCGCAGACCCACCGTCGCCCCGCTCGCCCGGCCACGGATGATCGCCACGATACCCGAGGTGGCTATCCCTTCGTGGATCTCGTCCACCCCGAAGGCCCGCAACTTGTCCGCCACAAAGGCCGCCGTCTGGTGACAGTCGAAGGACAGTTCGGGGTGCTGGTGCAGATGCCTGCGCCAGCCCGCCATTTCGTCTGCCATTGCGGCGATTGAATTGATGACGGGCATGGTTGGACTCCGCTCGGCTCAGGTCTAGGCTAGGGTTCGATACAGGGCCTAGCCCCAAGCTGAGAGGACCGCAATGCCCGACACCTCCGACTCCCTGCTCTACGACACCACCGGCGGACCGGAGCGGCAAATGGCCCGTTTGCTGCGCATCATGGAGCATCTGCGCGATCCCGATACCGGTTGCCCCTGGGATATCGAGCAGGACTTTGCCACCATCGCCCCCTACACCATCGAAGAGGCCTATGAAGTCGCCGATGCCATCGCCCGCAGCGACTGGACCGAGCTGGAGGGAGAGCTGGGCGACCTGCTGTTGCAGACCGTCTATCACACCCAGATGGGGAGCGAGGCCGGGTTGTTCAGCTTTGCCTCTGTCGCCTGCGCGATAAGCGACAAGATGATCGCCCGGCATCCGCATGTCTTTGGTGCCGAAAGCCGTGACAAATCCGCCGACCAACAGACCGTTGACTGGGAAAAGATCAAGGCCGCCGAACGGGCGGGCAAGGCGCAGGGCCGCACGCTGGACGGGGTCGCCATCGGCCTGCCCGCCCTGATGCGCGCGCTCAAGCTGCAAAAACGGGCCGCCCGCGTCGGCTTTGACTGGCCCGACGTGGCGCAGGTCGTGGACAAGATCGCGGAAGAGGCCGCCGAAGTGGTCGAGGCCCGCGACACCCTTGGCCCCGACGCGCTAGAAGAGGAAATCGGCGATCTTCTGTTCAACCTGGCCAACCTGGCCCGGCATCTGGGCGTCGACCCCGAGGTCGCCCTGCGCCGGACCAACGCCAAATTCACCCGCCGGTTCGAAGCGATCGAGGACCGGCTGGCCGAACGGGGCAAGACACCGGCCACCAGCGATCTGGCCGAAATGGACGCAATCTGGAACGAGGTGCGGATGGCAGACAAGGCCGCCCAAACACCTGACTAAAAAAATCAGGTATTGACCCGACAAAAAGACTCAGGTTACCAAAGGCCATCTTGCAACCTTTGAGGTTCCCATGACTATTCGTTCAATTTTTCTGGCCTCTGCCGCGGTCGTCGCGGCCGCCCCAGCGCTGTCCGATGTGAATATCTACACCACCCGCCAACCCGAACTCATCCAGCCGGTGATGGATGCCTTCACCGCCCAGACCGGGATCGCGGTAAACCTCGCCTATGTCGAAAGCGGCATCGTCGAACGGCTCAGGGCCGAGGGCCGCCGCTCTCCGGCGGACCTTGTGATGACGGTCGACATCGCCAACCTGCAACAAATCGTGGACGCCGACGTGGTCCAGCCCGTCGAAAATGAAGTGCTCACCGCCGCCATCCCGGCCGAGCTACGCAGCCCCGACAACCTTTGGTTCGGCCTGACAACCCGCGCCCGGATCGTCTATGCCAGCCGCGACCGCGTCGCCGATGGCGAAGTCACCACCTACGAGGACCTAGCCTCGGACACCTGGGCCGGTCGCATCTGCACCCGCTCTGGCACCCACCCCTACAACCTTGCCCTGTTGGCCGCCGTCATCGCGCATGACGGGCCAGAGGCAGCCCAGGCCTGGGCCGAAGGCGTCCACGACAACCTCGCCCGCCGCCCCGAAGGCAACGACCGGGCACAGGTCAAGGCGATCTGGGCCGGCGAATGCGACATCTCGCTGGGCAATACCTACTACATGGGCGAAATGCTCGGCGACCCAGAGCAGACCGAATGGGCCAATGCCGTGCGGATCATCTTTCCGACATTCGAGGACGGCGGCACCCATGTGAACATTTCGGGCGTTGCCATGACCAAATCGGCCCCGAACAAGGATGAGGCGATGCAACTTCTGGAATTCCTGGTGTCGCCCGAGGCACAAGGCATCTATGCAGAGCTGAACAACGAATACCCCATCCTTGAAGGGGCACCGCTGTCTGACCTCGTGGCAAGCTGGGGCAGCTTTGACGCTGACACCACCGATCTGACCGAAATCGCCGGCCACAGAGGCGCGGCGCTCCGGATCATGGAAATCGTGAACTTCGACGGCTAAATTGCGCGGAGGCCGGGCAAATCTGCCTCAGGCCTCCGCCCGCTCCGCCAATATCAGCCACTCTTCTTCGGCCGCCGCCAGACTTGCCTGCCGTTCGGCCATGGCCTCTGTCGCCTTCTTGAACTTGGCCGGCTCCCGACTGAAAAGGTCGGGGTCAGACAACAGGACTTCAAGCTTGCCAATCTCGGCCGTCAGCTTGTCGATCAGCTGCGGCAGGGTCTCAAAGCGGTGCTTCTCGGTAAAGCTGAGGCCGGATTTCTGGGCGGCGGCGGTCTTGGGCTTTTCCTTCGGCGCCAAGGCCTTGGCCGCGGCAACTTCCATCTCGATCTCGCCGCGCTGGGTGCGATAGTCGGACCAGCCGCCGGCATAGACGGTCGCCCGCCCGTCGCCTTCCATGGCGATCGTGGTGGTGGCTACCCGGTCAAGGAAATCGCGGTCGTGGCTGACCAGAAGGACGGTGCCGTCATATTCGCCCAGGATGTCCTGCAACAGGTCCAGCGTCTCGATGTCGAGATCGTTGGTCGGTTCGTCCAGCACAAGCACGTTGGAATCACGCGCCATCAGGCGGGCCAAAAGCAGGCGGGCCTTTTCGCCCCCCGACAGGGCGCGGACAGGGGCGCGGGCCTGCGCCTCGTCAAAGAGGAAATCCTTGAGGTAGCCGATGACATGGCGCGGCTGGCCCCGGACCATGACCTGATCGGCCTTGCCCGACACCCGCATTTCGGGATCACCCGTCAGACTATCCCAAAGCGACATATCAGGATCAAGCGCCGCACGAGCCTGGTCAAACACCGCTACCGCTAGGTTCGTCCCATGTTTGACAGTGCCTGCATCGGGTTGAACTTCACCTAGCAATATCTTGATAAGCGTTGTTTTTCCAACGCCATTGGGCCCAACGATGGCGATCCGGTCGCCGCGCTGAACCGTGAGGCTGAGGTTGCGCAGGATGGGTCGGCCACCAAATGCCATTTCCAGCCCTTCGGCCTCGATCACCTTCTTGCCCGAAGTCGACCCACTCTCGAACGCAAGGGCCGCGGTGCCCTGACGGCGGATCTGGCCGGCCCGCTCGGCGCGCAGGTCCTGAAGGGCGCGGACGCGGCCCATGTTGCGCTTACGGCGGGCCGAGATGCCCTCGACGGCCCAGCGGCCTTCGGACTTGATGCGGCGGTCCATCTTGTGACGGGCGAGGTCCTCGTCTTCCCAGACCTTGTCACGCCAGGCCTCGAACCCGTCGAAACCTGTCTCCTGACGACGGACGACGCCCCGGTCAATCCAGAGAGTCGCACGGGTCAGTTCGCGCAGAAAAGCTCGGTCGTGCGAGATCAGGACATAGCCCGCCCGTGTCTCTTTCAATTCGTTCTCAAGCCAGGCAATCGCCTCGATATCCAGGTGGTTGGTCGGCTCGTCCAGCAGCATCAGTTCCGGGGCCTCGGCCATCAGTTTGGCCAGGGCCGCGCGGCGACGCTCACCGCCCGACGCGACAGACACATCGCGGGCCGGGTCGAATTTCAGCCCCTCGGCCACCATCTCGACTCGGTAGGCCTCGCCCTCGTCCAGGCCGCTGGCGGCATAGTCGCCCAATGTGGCATGCCCGCCCATCGTCGGGTCCTGCTCCATATAGCCGACCGTCACACCGGGGGCGGCAACGCGCAGGCCGTGATCGGCCTCCACAAGGCCTGCCATGACCTTCATCAGGGTCGACTTGCCCGACCCGTTGCGGCCCACCAGGGCGACGCGGTCACCCGGTTGGACGTTGACGCTCAATCCCGCGAAAACGGGATCGCCCCCGAAAGTGAGCGAGATATCGGAAAGCTGAAGAAGAGGTGCGCGTGCCATGAGGCTCAGCTAGAGCGGCTCTGCCACGGGTGCAAGGCCTGCCCTTCGCTTCGTCTCAAATACTCTCCCCGAAGGGACCGTCCTGTCCGGCAGCGCTGCCCTTGGCGCGGCTTTGCGCCCCTACTACCCCGCCACCGCCCGCAGGGCGCGGGCGCGGGCAGCGGGAATCGCCTGTATCTCAAGCCCGGTAAAGACGTGCAGGGTATTGAGGTCGGTATCGACCACAGCATGATCGCTGACCCAGCCCCCCATCGCCAGATAGCTCCGCAACAGGGGCGGCATCCGAAGCATCCCTTCGCGGCGGTCGGGAGTGCGGGCGCGGGCCTCGAACCGCTGCACGAACCGCAAGACTTGGGGGGCCTTAATCCCCGGGCGCCAGCGCGGCGGGGCGATGTGGCGTTCGGACAACATATCGAAGGCATCGCTATAAACCTCGGCAGATGTTCCGGCAAAGGACGAGCAGCCAAACAGCAGCGCAACGTCGGCATCATCGACAAACCTGGTGATCGCCGCCCAGGCGACCCGCAACACGTCGGGGTCACGGCTGTCGGGATGAATGCAAAACCGTCCAAGCTCGGCCATCGGACCGGGATAGTCCTCAAGTCCCGTCAGGTCATAGTATTGGGCGGCATAGCTATGGCCAATATCGGCCCCGCCCTGCAGCAGCATCAGGCGAAAGCAGCAGACAAGCTGGCCGCTGCGCTGATCCTCGACCAGCACATGACTGCAGCTTTGGTCAAAGCTGTCAGCCTCTTGCCTGTCGGGCCGAGGCGCAACACCACCGCGTTCGATAAAGCAAAGGTGCCGCAGCCGCTGGGCGGCGATAAGGTCGACCGGGCTCTGGGCAATCCGGGCCGCATAGCCCCCTTTGCGCAGCATGACTGTCATCGAGGCCTCACTTGGCGGAACCGAACTGCCGCACTAGATAAAGGGCAAACATCACAGAGGATATACACCCCATGGAGAAAGTCGTTAAGTCCGATGCAGAGTGGCGCGCCCAATTGTCGGATCTTGCCTATAAGGTAACCCGCAAACACGGGACCGAGCGGGCCGGGACGCATGACAATTTCCCCAAGGAGGCCGGCACATTCATGTGTGTCTGCTGCGGCGCTCCGGTCTTTGAAAGCAGCACCAAGTTCGAAAGCGGGACCGGCTGGCCAAGCTTTTATGCCCCCATAGACCCCGAGATGGTCGGCGAAACCGAGGACCGCAGCTTTTTCATGCGCCGGACCGAGGTCCATTGCAACCGCTGCGAGGCTCATCTGGGTCATGTGTTTCCGGATGGACCAGCCCCGACGGGCCTGCGCTATTGCATCAACGGCGTGGCCCTGACTTTCGAGCCCGAAGACTGACAGGGAAACGTGGGCTGACACAGCGACCGCCGGGGGGCTTGCCCCTCCGGCGGATCTAAAAGGTCTATATGCCCTCGCCAAACAGGGCCCCGGCATCGAAGTTGCCGATATTGCCGAACAGCTGCCGCAGGAAGGTCGTGTCGGGCAGATTGTCGTCGGTCACCCGCCGTGACAGCGCGACCACCTGACCATCCTCCAGGCCAAAGCGTTCGATATTGCTGACCACGCCCCGCCCGTCAAAGCTGATGGCAAGGACTTCGCGGCTGATTTCTTCAGGCTCCCAAAAGCCATAATGCCGGAACCTGCTGGTGACGTAGTAAAATCCTTGATCGTTCAGGACCCCGCCAGCGGTCGGTGTGCCGATCGCCGCTTGCACGCTTTCGCGGGTGTCGACGCCGACCGAAACAACGCTCAGTTGGTCGTCGGTCGGCACATAGCCGTGATTGCGGAAAATCGGGGTACAGGCCGTGACAGCACAGAGGGCAACAACGCCCAGCATGCGCCGTAGCGTACTGTTTGTTCGTGGGTTCATGGTCATTGACCCGCCATCGTGTTAGGTGCTCCGCCCGCCTGCTGACCGCCAGACACCCCTTGCATGGGCGCCCGGTCGCTTTTATCCGGCTTACATCATGCCGCGCCCCCAATTCAAGAAAGGATGCAGAAATGAGCATCGAGTCGAACAGCCGCGATAGCCAGCCTGCCCTGCCCACGCTTGTCCTGCGGCTGGCCGATCTGTCCAAGCGCACCCCGACCGACGTCTTGCTGACGCTCGATGCCGCCCAACGGGGCGCAGTCGCCGACGTTCTGGGCATCCCGGCCATCCGCAAGCTGCGCTTTGAAGGCACCCTGTCGCCCGAGGGCAAGACCGACTGGCGGCTTGACGCGCGACTGGGAGCGACGGTGGTGCAGGAATGCGTGGCCACCCTGGACCCGGTAACGACCCGGATCGACGAACCCATCGTTCGGCGATACCTCGCCGATCTGCCCACGCCCGAGGCCGGCGAAGTCGAGATGCCCGAGGACGACACCCTCGAGGGATTGCCCGCTACGCTTGATATAGCTGCCGTGATGATCGAGGCCCTCGCCCTCGCCCTGCCCCCCTATCCGCGCAGTGACGCCGCCGAAGTGGCCGAGTTCACAGTGACCGAGCCCGGCAAGACCCCCATGACCCAGGCCGACTTGCGCCCCTTTGCCGGTCTGGCCGCCCTGCGGGGCACCTTGGGCAAGGCGGAGGATACCGAAAAGTAACCTGCCCCCCCGGGCGAAAACAGACGTTCAAAGGGGGTTGCGCTCTGCGCCTATCGCAGTATGTATGCGGCCTCTTTCGGATCAGCGCTCGACAGGGCCGGGTTTCATCGCTAAGACCCGCCCGATATCGCGAGGCGATGCTAAACAAACCGGGCCATTGGCCCACCCTTTTATTGACCTGAGGTTGTGACATGGCTGTCCCACAGAATAAAATCTCCAAGTCGCGCCGGAACATGCGTCGGGCACACGATGCCCTGACCGCCGCGAACCCCAACGAATGCCCCAGCTGCGGTGAGCTTAAGCGCCCTCACCACATCTGCCCCTCCTGCGGCCACTACGCCGACAAGGAAGTCGTGGCACAGGCCGCAGAGGTCGATCTTGACGAAGATGCCGCCTAAGGGCTGCACCTCAAGTAGTCGAAGATGACCCCCGCTCGGCAATCAGGTTCGACGCCAGAAAGTCATTCTTCGACGATCGTCCTGTCTGTTGACGCAATGGGTGGAGATAACGGGCCTGCAACTGTTGTTGCGGGCCTTCAACGTTTTCTCAAGGAATGCCCCGAAGCACGGGTGCTTTTGCACGGTCCAATGACCGAGCTTGAGCCGTTGGTCCAGCGCCGCCACCTGCAAGACAAGGTCACCATCGTCAACGCCGCCGATGTTGTCGCCATGACAGACAAGCCCAGTCAGGTGATGCGTCACGGCAAGAAGACCTCGATGTGGTCCGCCATCGACGCGGTCCGTGATGGCCGCGCCTCGGTCTGTGTCAGCTGTGGCAACACCGGCGCCCTGATGGCAGTCAGCATGGTGCGCCTGCGCAAGGCCGATGGCGTGAGCCGTCCCGCTATCGCCTGCCTCTGGCCCTCGCGCAATCCGGCCGGCTTCAACGTAATGCTGGACGCCGGCGCCGATATTCGCGCCGATGAGGATGACCTGCTGACCTATGCCCTCATGGGGGCCTCCTACGCCCGCAACGGACTGGGAATCGTCCGGCCTCGGGTCGGGCTTCTGAATGTCGGAACAGAAGAACACAAAGGCCGGGCCGAGCTGAAGGTGGCGCACGAATTGATCGGGCGCGCAGCACCACAGGGCGAGTATGACTACATCGGCTTTGTCGAAGGTGGCGATCTGCCGTCCGCTCGGGTCGATGTCATCGTCACAGACGGGTTTACCGGAAACGTTGCCCTCAAGACGGGCGAAGGCACGGCAAACCTGATTTCGGGCCTGCTGCGCGAGGCCTTCAACAAGACACCGCTCAGCAAGATCGCCGCCGTTCTGGCAATGTCGTCGCTTAGCCGGTTGCGCAAACGGATCGACCCCCGGCGCGTCAACGGCGGTGTGTTTCTTGGCCTTAACGGCACAGTCGTCAAAAGCCACGGTTCAGCGGACGCCACTGGCATTGCGGCGGCTCTAAAACTTTCATTCGAACTGGGCCGGTCCGGCTTTTCGGACAAGCTAGCCGCGCGGGTTGCATCTGCGGTGACACTTGCCCAAGATAGTCAACAAGATGGGAGCCGGGCCACCAAAAGTGCCGGGCCAGAGGGCGAATAGGAACATGACGGTACGCGCGGTTGTGAGGGGCGTCGGGCACTATCTGCCCGAGCGGGTGGTTCCGAACGCTGAGTTCGAAAAAAGCCTCGACACATCCGACGAATGGATCCGGTCCCGCTCGGGAATCGAACGTCGGCATTTCGCTTCTGGCGATGAAACGACCTCAAAGATGGCGACATGGGCGGCCGAAAGGGCGCTCAAGAACGCCGGACTGGACGCCACAGACCTTGATGCGGTGATTCTTGCAACCTCGACCGCCGATCTGACGTTTCCGTCGGCGGCAACGATGGTCCAGAACGCCTTGGGAATGCGCAATGGTTTCGCATTTGACATTCAGGCCGTCTGCGCCGGTTTTGTCTATGCGCTGACGAATGCGAACGCGTTGATCGTATCGGGTCAGGCCAAGCGGGTCCTTGTCATCGGGGCGGAAACCTTCAGCAAGATCATGGATTGGACCGACCGCTCGACCTGTGTCCTGTTCGGTGACGGGGCCGGGGCATTGATCCTCGAAGGGGTAGAGCAGGACGGAACCACCGGCGATCGCGGCATCCTTGCCACCGATCTGCATTCGGACGGAACCTACCGCGATCTGCTTTATGTCGATGGTGGCGTTTCAACCGGCACCTCTGGCGTGCTGCGGATGGAAGGCAAGGAAGTGTTCCGCCATGCCGTTGAAAAGCTTGCACAAACAGCCCACACCGCGCTGGAAAAAGTGGGCCTTGAGGCGGATGATGTTGACTGGGTTGTGCCGCATCAGGCCAACATCCGGATCATCCAGTCCACTGCCAAAAAGCTGGGCGTTCCGATGGAACGGGTCGTCGTCACCGTGCAGGACCACGGCAATACCTCCGCTGCATCCATTCCCCTCGCCCTCTCTGTCGGGGTCGAGCGTGGGCAGATCAAGACCGGCGACCTGATCGTGACCGAGGCGATTGGCGGAGGTCTTGCCTGGGGTGCTGTCGTCCTGCGTTGGTAGGCGAAACCATACGGCGAAGTGCGCCATCCAAGCCCTTGATATTGACTCTAATTTAGGGACGGGCCTAAGGTCATATCAAACAGGGGGACAAAATGGCCGAGAAGACGCTGACACGGATGGACCTAGCCGAAGCGGTTCACAACGAAGTTGGCCTTTCGCGCAACGAAAGTGCCGAACTGGTGGAAGCGATACTCCGCCATATTTCAGACGCCCTCGTGCGCGGTGAGAGCGTGAAGATTTCGTCCTTTGGGACCTTTTCCGTTCGGGAAAAGGCGGCGCGTGTCGGACGCAATCCCAAGACGGGCGAAGAGGTACCGATTCACCCCCGCCGGGTGCTGTCGTTCCGGTCGTCTCACTTGATGAAGGAACGTGTGGCGTCCGGAAACAAGGCATAGGCAGCAAAATGGCCAAATCCCGCGACGCCTTCCGCACGATCAGCGAGGTGTCGGACTGGCTGGACACGCCGGCCCATGTCTTGCGGTTCTGGGAAAGCAAATTTCCCCAGATCAAGCCCGTGAAACGTGCCGGAGGCCGTCGCTATTATCGCCCCGATGACATGGCTTTGTTAAGCGGTATCAAGTTGTTACTGCATGAACAGGGCATGACCATCAAAGGCGCGCAAAAGCTGTTGCGCGAAAAAGGCGTCCGCCATGTGACCGACCTGGGCGCAGGGGTCGCGCTTGAATCCGACGATGTGATAGAGGCCGGGGTCAGCCCGTCTGGAACCATTTCCAAACCGGTGGCAGAGCATGATCTGGCAACGGGCAGCGACCCTGCCTCTTGGGATCCTGACGATCCATGGCCCGCCGACCCCGTCCTGGACGACGAGGCCGCCCCACAGGCGGTAGAGGCCCCAGTGGTGCCACCTGCCCCCCCTGCCCGGCCCACAGCGCCGCCAACCTTTGTACGCAGCGCGGCAGAGGCAGCGGACGCACACACCAAGACGCCCGAGGCCGAAATCTTTGAGTTTGCCAAACCTGTCCCGCGCACCCCTCCGGCCATGCCCGACGAGGATGCGATACTCGGCCAGCCCGGCCTGATCTCGATGATCCTGGGGGCTGATTCTCGCCGGGTCAGGTCGAATGCGAGCCGCATTTCCCCACTGGTTCTCCGGCTTGAGGCCGTGGCTCGCAGGCTCAGCCGGACCGAGGGCTAGGACATTGCTTCGGACATCGACAAATCTGCTGTTTTCCGGCTTGCCCTTGGCAGCGATATCAGTAACAAGGCCCCCACGTCGGGCTATAGCGCAGCCTGGTAGCGCGTCCGTCTGGGGGACGGAAGGTCGCAGGTTCGAGTCCTGCTAGCCCGACCAAAAAAACCGCCCGTCCGGGAAACCGTGGCGGGCGTTTTTGTGCCATGAAGGAACCCTGCGATGACCGGCGTCCTGCCAAGCCAGCAAATCCGCGCCATGCAAGACAGCGGGGCCATCGCTGCCGATACCCCTTTCGTGGCCGGACAGGTCCAGCCCTCGAGCCTTGATCTGCGTCTGGGATCAGTGGCCTACCGCGTCCGCGCGTCGTTCCTTGCGGGCCACGGCCGCAGCGTTGCAGACCGCCTGCCAGCGTTCGAGATGCACCGCATCGACCTTGATCAGGGGGCGGTTCTGGAAAAGGGCTGCGTCTATGTTGTGCCCTTGATGGAACGGCTCGCCCTGCCCGCCGATGTCCACGCCATCGCCAATGCCAAAAGCTCGACCGGTCGGTTGGACCTTCTGACCCGCACCATCACCGACGAAGGGGTAGAGTTCGACAGAATCCCCGCAGGCTACACCGGCCCCCTTTGGGCCGAGATTTGCCCAAGGTCGTTTTCGGTGCTTGTCCGCACCGGCCAAAGGCTCAACCAGATCCGGTTTCGGCAGGGCCATGCCGTCCTGTCCGATGCCGAGCTTGCCGATCTTCACGCCCTTGACCCGCTGGTCGACGGCACGCCCGTTATCAGCGATGGTCTGGGCTTTTCGGTTGATCTGGCCCCGACGACGGGCAGTCTTGTCGGCTACCGCGCCAAACCCCACACCGGCGTCATCGACCTTGACCTGATCGGCTACTACGCCCCGCAAGACTTTTGGGAACCGATCCACACCACAGACCGGCAGATCATCCTCGACCCCGGCGCGTTCTATATCCTTGTCAGCCGCGAGGCAGTGACGATCCCCCCCACCCATGCCGCCGAGATGGCCCCCTATCTGGCGATGGTGGGCGAGTTTCGGGTGCATTACGCAGGTTTCTTTGACCCCGGCTTTGGCCACGGGGCAGCAGGCGGTACCGGATCGCGGGGCGTACTTGAGGTGCGCTGCCACGAGGCGCCATTCGTGCTGGAGCATGGCCAAATCGTTGGGCGGCTCGTTTATGAGCGAATGGCCGAGGTGCCAGACATGCTTTATGGCCGCGAGATCGCGTCAAACTACCAGGGTCAAGGCCTCAAACTGTCCAAGCACTTTCGCGCACCGGACTGACGGCCGGACGCCGGATCGGATCAGAACCGGGTCAAGCGGCGGACAAGGTTGACGCCCTGCCGGGTCCGGCATGCCGTTTGGCCCCGCCCCAGAATTGCGGTGATAACCACGCCAATCACCAATCCAATCGTGCGCCGCAACAAAAGTGTGGTGAGCATCAGAAGAAATTTTGCCATCGTCAATCGTCCTCAAATAATGGGGGTTGATCGTCATCGGCAGCATCATCGTCGTCTGTCGGGGCCCCAAGCCCCGGCGTTGGCCGGCTTTCCAATAGGCCCGCGGCCCGCAATTCCTTGATCCCCGGCAGATCGCGGGCTGTTTCAAGCCCGAAGTGATCGAGGAACCCTTCGGTCACCACAAAAGTAACCGGGCGGCCCGGGGTCATGCGGCGACGGCCGAACCGGATCCACTCCATCTCGATCAACTGGTCGACGGTGCCACGGCTGACACTGACGCCCCGGATTTCTTCGATCTCGGCCCGGGTGACGGGCTGATGGTAGGCCACGATGGCCAGCGTCTCGATCGCGGCGCGGCTTAGCTTGCGGACCTCGACGGTTTCCTTTTGCATCAGGAACCCAAGGTCGGGGGCAGTGCGGATCGCCCAGGCGTCACCAATCTTGACGATGTTGACGCCCCGGCCCTCGTAGCGCTTGCGTAGGTGGGCGAGCGCCTCGGCGGGGTCGCAGCCATGCGGCATCCGGCCAGCCAGCTCTTGTAGGGTTACCGGATCGGCGGTGGCAAACAGGATTGCCTCGACCATCCGCTCCTGTTCGGCGATGGGTGGGGCCTTGAACAGGCTTTCCTCTTGCGCGTGGGCTTTGTCCGCCATCAGCGTCCCCCCTCGCGTGGCAGGCGTTTGCGGATCTGGATAGGGGCGAAAGTATCGCCCTGCCGGATTTCGATCCGCCCTTCCTTGGTCAGTTCCAGCGAGGCGGCGAAATTGGCCGCTGTGGCCGAACGGCGCTTTTGCGGGTCGGTCTGCCAGTCGTCCGGCAGGTAGCTGGCGATATCCGTCCAGTCCCCGGCAAAGCCGATCAGGTGGCGCATCCGTTCCAGTGCCCGTTCCATCGTCATCACCGACACCCGGTCCATGACAAAGGGACGGAAGTCGTCCTTGGTCCTGATCCGTGCATAGGCCTGCATCAGATCCAGCAGCGACGCGGTATGCGTCACCCGGCGCACCCTTGCCACGTCTTCGGTGATGCCCCGGGCAAAGAAATCACGGCCCTTCTGATCCCTTGCCATCAGCTTGGCCGCCACGTCGCGCATGGCGGCCAGACGCTCGAGCTGGAACGCCAGATGGGCGGCGAGTTCTTCGCCCGAGGGGCCTTCTGCCCCCGGCTCGGGCGGCAGTAGAAGGCGCGATTTCAAGAAAGCCAGCCAGGCGGCCATGACAAGATAGTCGGCGGCTAGTTCGATCCGCAGATCGCGGGCCTGGGCGATAAACGCCAGATATTGCTCGGCCAGTTGCAGGATGGAAATCTGGCGCAGATCGACCTTCTGGGTCCGGCCAAGGGTCAGCAACAGGTCAAGCGGGCCTTCGTAGCCATCGACATCGACAATCAGCGCCTCGGCGGCGAGGCGTTCGGTCACACTGACCCGGCCCTCTTCAAAATTGTCTTGGTCCATTCCGGTCATCCCGCCGCCAACAGAGCCTCAAGGTCGGCTGCAAGCCTGTCGGAGTCAACGGGGGTAGGGTTCTGGCGTTGTGCAAGGGCATCATCCGCCCGGCGTTGCCCTGCCAGGGACAAATTGCCAGAGGCGGCGACGACCTGCGCCATTTCATCGCGTTTGCCGTTGCAATGCAGGACAATGTCGCAGCCTGCGGCAATCGCGGCCGCCGACCTGTCGGCGACAGAGCCGCTCAGCGCCTCCATCGAGATGTCGTCGGTCATCATCAAGCCTTCAAAGCCGATCTCTTCGCGGATCACCTGCATCACAGGGGCCGACACGGTTGCGGCGTTTTCGGGATCAATCGCCTCCATCACGATATGGGCAGTCATCCCCATGCGAATGTCATTAAGGGCCTGAAACGGAGCAAAGTCGCGCACCGCAAGCTCGGCCCGGCTGGCGCTGACGCGCGGCAGATGCAGATGGCCGTCGACCCGTGCCCGGCCATAGCCCGGGATATGCTTGAGGACGGGCAGCACGCCGCCGGACAAAAATGCCTCGGCACAGGTGCGGGCGGCCCGAACGACTGTCGTGACATCCCCGCCATACAGACGGTTGTGCAAGACGGGATGGGTCTCATCCTCGACCAGATCGACAAGCGGGGCGCAGTTGACGTCGATGCCCACATCGCACAGCTCTGCCGCGATCAGACGATTGCGCAGCCATTGCGCCCGGATCGGATCAGCGGCGCGCGCCATCTGATCAAGGGCGGGCAGGTATTCGCGCCAGTCAGGGCTGCGCATTCGCTGGACGCGCCCCCCTTCCTGATCAATCAGGATCGGGGCATCACGGCCCACCGCGTCGCGCAGGTCGCGGGTCAGGGCCCGCAGTTGCGCCGGGTTGTCGATGTTGCGGGCGAACAGGATGAATCCCCAGGGGTTTGCCTCGCTGAAAAAGGCCTGTTCTTCCTTGCTCAATTCAGTGCCGGCGAGGCCCAGAATGACGGCCGCGGGCGCCCCCACCCCTATTGGACCACAACCGGGATGCAGGCCGCATCCTCGGCGACAAGCGCAGAACAGAAGCGGCGGGCATCGGCCATATCCTCAAACCCGGTCGCCCGGAGCCGGAAGAACGGTTGTCCACCACTTTCGGCCTGCTGGATCAGCCGTTCCTTGCCGTCCATGAAATCGTCAAAGCGAACCGCCAGACGGCCCCATTCCGAACCTGCAAGCTCGGCCGTTTCAAAAGCCCCCAGCTGCACCAGCGTCGTGCCCACTGGCAGCGCCTGGGTGCTGACGGCGATGGTGTCCGCGCCAGTCGTGTCGGTGCCAGTCATGTCGGTGCCAGTGACGGCCTGTGTCGCAACGGTACCAGGCCGCAGCATCGGGCGCAGGGATCGGGTCAGCCCTTCACCACTGTCGGGAAGGACCAGCGAGGCAAGAAGGGCCGTCACCTCGTCGGTCGTTTCCTGCATGGCCTGACTGTCATCGGTATCAAGATCCGCCGCGATAACAGGTTCGGCCGCTTGGGCGGACAAAGGCGTCGCGCCGCCTGCAGTCGTCCCGCCCGAAACTACATCAGCCGATATCGCGTCGGCCAATGCCAGGATGTCCGTCGCGCTCAGCGGAGTGTCGGGCGATGTACGGCTTGTGATTTCAGCCGCGATCAGGGGTACCTCTGCCTCGACCCGGGACTGGGCGGTGGGCACGACCTCAAGGTCTTCTTCGGTCAGGTCTGCGGTAGCGGGGGCAAGGATGAGCATATCCTCAGGCGGAGCGGCCTCGCCCATAGCGGCAACGGCGTTTACTGCAAGTCCGGTGTGCAGCGCCAGTTCGCCCCCTGGATTGTTGGGCGCCTCGCGCATCGGTCCGGCCATGGCTCGCACAACCGGGATGCCGGTCGCGTCTCGAACGATAAGTTGATAACCCCAGACAACCGCCCCCGCCAGGATCGCCAGCGACGTGGCTGCCCCCAAAAACTGGACAACGACACCTGCGCGCGCGCCAGAAATCACTGGCGCTTCGTCATGCGCGTGCGCCGATGCCGGTTCGAAACCGTCGGTCATTTGTACCATTCATGCCTCACTGCCCGCGCGGCCGCCGCCAAACGGTTGCCTCAGGGTCTTCTTGCCTAGCCTCTCAAGACCCGCAGTGTACGTGCGCTTTAGCGCATCTCCTCCACTGGGGTTACGCCAAGGATACCCAATCCGTGTGAAATAACAACGGCGGCGGCTCGAATCAGGGCTATTTTTGCCTGTGTTGTGGCCGGGTCACTCTCCTGCAGGAAGCGCAGACTGGTATCGTCATTGCCCCGATTCCACAGAGCGTGGAAATCCGACGCCAGATCATAGAGATAGAAGGCGATCCTGTGCGGTTCGTGGCCCTTGGCCGCAATTTCCACAAGGCGCGGCCATTCAGCGATGGTCTTGGCCAGTTTCAGCTCGGCCTCATGGGTCAGCCCCTCAAGGTTGGCCGCGCCCAGCGTTACATCCGACACATCGACCCCCGCCTCGGCCGCCTTACGCAGGACGGAGTTCACGCGGGCATAGGCATATTGGACGTAAAAGACCGGGTTTTCCTTGGACTGCTCGGTCACCTTGTCAAAGTCAAAGTCAAGCGGCGCGTCGTTCTTGCGCGTCAGCATGTGGAACCGGGTTACATCAGGGCCGACCTGTTCGACCACATCCGACAACAGGACAAAGTTTCCGGCCCGTTTGGACATCTTGAACGGCTCACCGTTCTTCCACAGCTTGACCATCTGGGTCAGCTTGATGTCGAGAGGGACCCGGCCGTCCGACAGCGCCGAAACGGCGGCTTTCATCCGTTTGACATAGCCACCATGATCGGCACCAAAAATGTCAATAAGGGCGTCGAACCCTCTGGTAACCTTATCATAATGATAGGCGATGTCGGGCGCGAAATAGGTCCAGCTGCCGTCGGACTTCGCCACCGGCCGGTCAAGGTCGTCGCCATGCGCGGTCGAGCGGAACAGGACCTGCTCGCGCGGTTCCCAATCCTCGGGCATCTTGCCCTTGGGCGGCTCGAGCGTGCCACGATAGATCAGGCCCTTTTCGTCAAGCGAGGCAATTGCCGCCTCGATCCGACCCGTCCCGTAGAGCGACTTTTCCGAGTAGAAGACATCCATGGTCACGCCAAGGCTCGCCAGATCGGCGCGGATCTGGTCCATCATCTTTTCGGTCGCGAATTCGCGGATATCGGCGAGCCAGTCGGATTCGTCCTTGTCCAGAAGGCTGTCGCCCCACTTTTCCTTCATCGCCTCGCCGACCGGCACCAGATAATCGCCAGGATACAGCCCTTCGGCGATTTCAGGCGTCAGGCCACAGGCCTCGCGGTAACGCTCAAACGCAGAGCGGGCCAGCACATCGACCTGTGCGCCGCCATCGTTGATGTAATATTCCCGCGTGACGTCCCAGCCTGCATAATCCAAGAGGCTGGCCAGCGCGTCACCAAAGACCGCCCCCCGGGTATGCCCGATGTGCAGCGGACCGGTCGGGTTGGCCGAGACATATTCGACGTTCACCCGCTTGCCCTGCCCCAGCGTAGACCGGCCATAGTCGGGGTCCGTCAAGGCCACGCGGACCACCTGTTGCCACTGGCCCGATGCCAGCCGCATGTTCAAAAAGCCCGGGCCTGCCACAGTTGCCGCGTCGATGCGCGGATCGGCTTGAAGCCGGGCGGCCAGCGCGTCGGCAATGGCACGCGGCGGCTGACCGGCGGACTTGGCCAGGACCATGGCCGCGTTGGTCGCCATATCCCCATGCCCGGCGTCGCGGGGCGGCTCAACCGTCACGGCATCTGTCGCCAGACCATCGGGCAAAGCCCCATCGGCAACCATTGCGGCAAGACAATCGAGCACGAGGGCCCGGATATCGGTGAACATGTTCATAGGCTGGTCCTTTCGCCGCCACTTCGGCCTTGTCTGGCGGCCCATGGGGTTTATCACGGGAAAAGTCTGCGTCAATGTGCGTAGGGCGTCGTGGCGAGGAGGCCGGATGGTTCGATTGGCTCTTGGTGTGTTTTTGCTCTTCGGGCTGGTCTGGCTGGCGGCCATGTTTGGCCCCCGAGCGATTGAGATGCGGCCAATGGCACTGCCGCCGGGGGCCATGACAGCCATCCATACCGGTGCAGGCTTCGCGGCAACTCTGGCGGGCCATGCCATGGGGCTAAGTGCTGCGGCGATGCTCGCCTTTGCGGTGTCGGGGCGCGGCATACGGGGCACTCTGGGCTGGGGCTGGCTCTGTCTGCTGGCCCTTCCGCTGCTGGCCGCCCTGTCGGTCCTGCAGTTTGACCCGCGCCTTCTGGCTGCCGCCGACGCGGCGGTGGGTCCGATTTACAACGATGTCCGCGCCGCGCTTCCCCAGATCCGGCTGGCCCTGTTTCTGGGGGTCTGCCTGATCTCTGCATGTGCGAGCTTGTCGCAAGCGGGTGGGCGGCTGGTGGCGCTGCTGGTGGTGGCCAGTTGGGCGGCCATGGCGGCGCTGGCCGAGCCTGCGGCGACGGCCATCCTGGCCCTGCCCGCCCTGGCCACCCTGGGCGTGGCCGCCCTGCGGCTGAGCGAGGCAGACAGGCAAGGCGCAGCCTATATCATGGTCGGCAGCCTGTGCCTGCTCGCAGGGCTTGGACTGGCCGCCAGCGATGCCGCCCTGCGGGCCGATCTTCGGCCCGTCTATCTGTTGTTCCCCCTCATGGCCGCCGCCACCATCGCGCTGCAGCCCCGCCTGCCGCCGGCCCTGGCCTGGGGGCACGCCCTGCTCCTGGCCTTTTGCCTGGCCTATCTGGCGCCGGCCCTCGGCCAATTTGGCGATGTGCGCCCTGCCCTGACCTTTGCCGAAATCGGCACAGCTGTCGCCCGCGCAACAACCCTTCGGGAGGGGATCGGGGGGATTGCAGTGCTCAGCGTCCTTCTCATGCTGGGGGCCATCTGGCAACGACGGACCGGGCGAAAGCAACGAATGCCTGCGCCAGAAACCGCGCCTCTCCAAGCGGCAGAACGAAACACGGCAAATTCCGCTTGATGCGACGGCAAGGGGCCGACCTGCGCGCCCTCGGGCGTGCACTTTAACCCTGCACGCTGACACTGCACGTTGGTTCCGGGCCCTAGCCTTGCGCCACACCCCGGGCGGTGATCTCACCCCCGCACAGCCTTGCGTGTTCCTGAATGGCAAAGCGGTCGGTCATCCCGGCGATGTAATCGGCCACGATCCGGGCCAGCGCCGTTTCATCCAACGCCTCGGCCACGTCCTTGCGCCATTGTTTGGGCAATTCATCGGGCTGGTCCATGAACAGCGGAAAAAGATCGTGGACGACCTGGGTCACCTCGCCCCGCATCTCGATCACGGCGGGGGCGCGGTACATCCGGTGAAACAGGAACGACCGGATCACCTTGAGGTCGGACCATAGCCCATCAGAAAACCGGATCACCATGCGTCCGGCATGACGGATATCGGCCACGGACTGGGGATCGACATCGGCCAGCGTCCGCTGGGCCAGAGTGATCACATCCTCGACCAGCACCCCGAAAAAGCGACGTAGGGCCTCGTGGCGGCGACGGTAGTAGTTAAGGCCGGGATAACGGCGGTCCACCTCGGCAAAGCAGTCGCGCAAGACCGGCAGATCGGCCAATTCATCGGTCGAAAACAGCTCGGCCCGCAGACCGTCGTGCAGGTCGTGGTGGTTATAGGCGATGTCGTCGGCAAGGGCCGCCACCTGCGCCTCTGCGCTGGCATGGGTGTGCAGTTCCAGATCGTGACGGGCGTTGTAGGCGGCCAGGGCGTAGGGCGCCGGCTCGGCCACCGGACCGTTGTGTTTTGCAATGCCTTCAAGGGTTTCCCAGGTAAGGTTCAACCCGTCCCATTCGGCGTAGTGCCGTTCAAGCGAGGTGACGATGCGGATCGCCTGGGCATTGTGATCAAACCCGCCATAGGGCTTCATCAGGGCGTTCAGGGCATCCTCGCCGGTATGGCCAAAGGGAGGATGGCCAAGGTCGTGGGCCAGCGCGATCGCCTCGGTCAGTTCGACATTCAGGCCAAGGGCGGCAGCCACGGTACGGGCCACCTGCGCCACTTCGATCGAATGGGTCAGGCGGGTGCGGAAATAGTCGCCCTCGTGTTCGATGAACACCTGGGTCTTATGCTTAAGCCTGCGAAAGGCCGAGGCATGGATGATCCTGTCCCGGTCCCTTTGAAAGGGGGACCGAAAGGTGCTTTCCTCTTCCGCGTACAGCCGTCCTCGGGCCGATACGGGGTCTGAGGCATAAATGGCTGCCATGGCGTTGCCTCGCCCTTTCTGCCGGTGGCCCCGTCGCCCTGCCCCTTTTTCGGAGCGTTGGAGAGCGCAGCACCACGCTTGTCGTCTTTGCCTGTTCTTCCTATATGTTAGAGGAACGCTAACCGATAGGCCCCATGATGCTGACGCTTCCTCCCCAAGTGACCTCACGCGCCTTCGACCGACTGGCCGAAATTGGCGCCAATGCCCAGGGCAAGGCCCTGCGCGTCGCCGTTGAAGGCGGCGGATGCTCCGGCTTTCAATACGAGATCGCCCTGGACGAGGCCAAGGAAGACGATCTTGTGCTAGAGGGTCAGGGCGAAAAGGTGGTGATCGACAGTGTGTCCCTGCCCTTCCTTGCCTCTGCGGTCATCGACTTCGCGGATGAGCTGATCGGGGCCAGGTTCGTGATCGAAAACCCCAATGCCACGTCGTCCTGCGGATGCGGTACCTCGTTCTCGATGTAACCCGCCATCCGGCGACCGCTGCCACGCCTACCCGTATCTGACTTGCTCCCGGCGACGGGATCGCGGACAAAGGCGAAAGCGGAGGGCACAACATGAAAATCGCCACTTTCAACATCAACGGGGTCAAGGCCCGGATCGAGGCGCTTTTGGCCTGGCTAGAAGCCAGCAACCCCGATGTCGCCCTGTTGCAAGAAATCAAATCCGTCGACGAGGGCTTCCCCCGCGAGCTGTTTGAAGAGCGTGGATACCAGGTCGAAACCCACGGCCAGAAGGGCTTTAATGGTGTGGCCATCCTGTCCAAGCTGCCGCTTGAGGATGTGACACGCGGGCTGCCCGGCGACGACGCGGACGAACAGGCCCGCTGGATCGAGGCGACGGTTGTCGGTGAACGGGCGGTGCGCCTGTGCGGCCTGTACCTACCCAACGGCAACCCCGCGCCGGGACCAAAGTACGACTACAAGCTTGCCTGGATGGAGCGGCTCGCCGCCCGGGCCGCCGATCTGATGGCCGCGGAAGAGCCTGCCTTGATGGCGGGCGACTACAACATCATCCCGCAGGCCGAAGATGCCAAACGCCCCGATGCCTGGCGCGAGGATGCCCTGTTCCGCCTTGAAAGCCGGCAGGCATTTCGCCGGATCCAGAACCTTGGCTTTACCGAAGCGTTCCGGGCACGGGTGCAGGGTCCGGGGCACTATTCGTTCTGGGACTATCAGGCCGGGGCCTATGACCGCAACGACGGCATCCGCATCGATCACTTTCTCCTGACCCCGCAAGCTGCTGATTTGTTGCAGGATTGCTGGATCGAGGCAGAGGTGAGGGGTGGTCCGAAACCCTCGGATCACGTCCCCGTCTGGGTTGATCTGGCCGCGTGATCCTGCCCGTAAGGTGGGTCCGGACCCACCTTACCTTGCCGTCACACCCTTGCCGTCACCCGATTGCCGTCACATCGTGCCCATAAAGCCAGTCCATCCGGCCCAGAAAGGCACGCGGGGCAAGGACGCCCAACCCCTTCAGCCCCAGATGGGCCACCCGGCGTTTCATCCCCGCCAGGTGGTAGTTGACCGCATTGGCATTGGCCGCCGCAATCGCCCGGGCCACCCGGTCCCGCCGCAGGGCCTGATACCGGGCAAGGGCTGTGGGCAGATCGCCGAAGGTGTCGCAGCAACGGGCAAGGACATAGGCGTCCTCTAGCGCGAGGTTCGCCCCCTGAGCGAGGAACGGCAGAGTCGGATGGGCCGCATCGCCAATGATCGCGGTATCGTCGTTGTGCCATCGTTGCGCAACCGGATGCCGAAACAGGCCCCATAGATTGACCGATGTCACTGCCCCGAGAATCGTCCGCAGCTCTGGCGCTGTGTCGGCAAAGGCGGCTTGCAGGTTCGCGGGATCATCAAGGTGGTGCCAGCCCTCGGCGGCCCAGTCGGCCTGCTCGCGCACCGCAACGATGTTCAGACGCCCCCCTTGCAGGGGGTATGTCACCACATGGCGGCCCGGAGCCATCCAGATCCTTGCGACGGGCGGGGATTCGACAGCCACCGTCGCCCGCCAGGCTACCTGCCCGGTAAAGAACGGCTGGGCCGGTTTGTTGAGCAAGGGCCGCAGGACTGAATGCAGCCCATCCGCCCCGATCAAAAGCGCGCCATCGGCCCGCTCAACAGGCCATTCGCCCAAGGGTTCAATGCGCTGACCCGTCCGGATCGTGACCCCGGCAGCACGGCAGCCTTCGGCCAGCATGTCGATCAGATCGTAGCGATGAAAAAAGCGGTAAGGCGGCCCGGAAAGTTTGCGCAGATCGAACCGGGTCACAGGGCGCCCGGTCAGGGCATCGCGCGGCTCTACCGCATCAGCCCGGATGGCACGGCGCGAGGCAACCTCTGCCAGGCCAAGCCCGTCCAGAACGCGCGCGCCATTTGGGGTAACCTGAATGCCCGCCCCGACCTCGGTCAGTTCTGGAGCCTGTTCGTGAACGGTAACCTCTGCCCCGCTGCGGGCAAAGGCAAGTGCGGTAGCGAGGCCGGCGATGCCGCCCCCGACCACGTCTACGGGGCGGCCCCGGTTGGCGCCGCCCGACCCAAGAAGGGCCAGTGTTTGGTCAGTCGTCGCGATGGACCTTCTCGCGCCGCTCATGCCGCTCCTGGGCCTCAAGGCTCATTGTGGCGATGGGACGGGCATCCAGCCGCTTGAGGCTGATCGGCTCTCCGGTGATTTCGCAATAACCGTATTCACCTTCCTCGATGCGACGCAGGGCAGCGTCGATCTTGCTGACCAGCTTGCGCTGGCGGTCACGGGTACGCAATTCCAGAGCCCGGTCCGTCTCTTCGCTGGCGCGGTCAGCGATGTCGGGAATATTGCGGGTCTGATCTTTCATACCGGTAATCGTGTCGCGGCTATCGGACAGAAGCTCTGCCTTCCAGGTCAGCAGTTTGCGACGGAAATATTCAGTCTGCCGTTCATTCATGAACGGTTCATCTTCGGCGGGACGATAATCGTCCGGCAGAAAAGTTTCTGCTTTCATCTTTGCTCCCTCAGCATTTCCGAAAGCTGGCTTTTCCAGGTTACCAGTCATCCGGCGTACCCCTTCTTGGCTGCGCATCCCTTAAACCGATGCTTACCGGGTGTCACCCCCGTTTTTGGCCGCTTTGCGGTTTCTTGAGGCCGGCGTTGTGGCCTTTGACAGGCGTGCTACTGTAGGCCCGCACCAAGCTTGTGGAGACAATAGACAGATGCATTTTTCCGGGACCGACAGCTATGTCGCCACAGCCGATCTCACAGTGGCGGTCAATGCCGCCGTCACTCTCGAACGGCCCTTGCTGGTGAAAGGCGAACCAGGGACCGGCAAGACCGAGCTGGCACGCCAGGTCGCAGACGCCCTGGGCCTGCCCATCATCGAATGGCACGTGAAATCGACGACCCGCGCCCAGCAGGGTCTGTATGAGTACGACGCCGTCAGTCGCCTGCGGGACAGCCAGCTTGGCGATGACCGGGTCAACGACGTGCGCAACTACATCCGCAAGGGCAAGCTTTGGCAGGCATTTGAGGCAACCGAAAAGGTCGTCCTGCTGATCGACGAGATTGACAAGGCAGACATCGAATTCCCCAACGACCTCCTGCAAGAGATTGATCGGATGGAGTTTTTTGTCTACGAAACCGGAGAGACGGTAAAGGCCGCGATCCGGCCCATCGTGATCATCACTTCGAACAACGAGAAAGAGTTGCCGGACGCCTTTTTGCGCCGTTGCTTTTTCCACTACATCCGGTTCCCGGAGATCGAGGTGATGAAAAAGATCGTCGAAGTGCATCACCCCGGCATCAAGGACGCCCTACTGAGCACCGCCCTGACCCAATTCTACACCCTGCGCGAGACCCCCGGCCTCAAGAAAAAGCCCTCGACGTCAGAGGTTCTGGATTGGCTGAAGCTGCTTCTGGCCGAGGATCTGAGCCCCGAAGACCTTAATTCTGACACAAAGGATGCCCTGCCCAAGTTGCATGGGGCCCTGCTAAAGAACAAGCAGGACGTGCATCTGTTCGAGCGTTTGGCCTTTATGGCCCGATCTGAACGTCGTCGTTGACGCCATCGTCCAGAATTGGGCTGCGATCCCCGCTGAGTCGGTGTTTTTTGGGTCCACCGATTCTGTTTTGGAAACAACACCCCTAAGTTGCAAATTCATGAAATCTCCCCAGATCGGGCCATTTCTCAACATATTGTGTTCGTACCTTGGAAGTTGCCGACAAATTTGAGGCAAAGACGACACTATTTTGACAAAGTCCCTGAATCACGCTCACTTGGCACTGCCCCTACGAAGGGCGCCCGTATTTAATGGGTCGTGTCAGGTGGGGGCTCCTGGCGGACGGAAAGGTTGCAAAGATGAGCCTGGGGGTTAGTCGCGCAATCTTTCCGACCGTAATTTGAGAGGAGAGTTGCCTTGGCACCGTCTGCTGCCGCATGCGTGCCCGCCGTCGTTATTCGTCCGCTTGCTGCAACGGACAGGCCCCAATGGGCGCGACTGTGGGAGGCCTATTTGGCCTTTTACGAGACAAGTGTTTCTGAAGCTGTTTACACCTCTTCCTTTGACCGCCTGATCGATCCCGAAGTGCGGGACTACAACGGGCTGGTTGCGGAACAGGACGGCCAACTCATTGGTCTGACACATTATATCTTCCACCGTCATGGCTGGAAGCTCGAGGACGTTTGCTATCTTCAGGACCTTTATGCGACACCGGCCAGCCGCGGGACCGGCGTCGGCCGCAAGCTGATCGAAGGCGTCTATGCCGCCGCCGATGCCGCAGGTACGCCAACAGTCTATTGGATGACGGATGCCACCAACTCGGTTGCCCGCAGGCTGTACGACCGCATCGCGGCGCTCACACCGTTCATCAAATATCAGCGGGTGATGTCATGAAGGCGTTTGTCCTCGCCGCCATTGCGGCCGCCACGGCCCTTTCGGCATGCGCCCCGAATATGTCCGCCGTCACTATGGACGCCCCTGCCCCAGCCAGTGCCAGCTTTATGGCCGAAACGTTGCCGCCGATGCGCCTGTTCGGGGCAACCCCGGCCGCCGCACCGACCCGGTCAAATACCGATATGGCCTCGGATTTCCTTGATCTGACCTTCCGACTGGAAAGCGGCCGGACCGTCCCCGTGCTGACCCGGTTCGAAGGCCCGATCTCGGTCCGCGTCACCGGCCTTCAGCCGCCCAGCCTGATGCCCGACCTGACAAGCCTGTTGTCGCGCCTTCGCAATGAGGCCGGACTGGACATCTTTTACACCAACGCCACCGACGCCAGCATTACGATCGAGGCGATCCCCCGGGCGACCCTGCAACGGGCCGTTCCCCGCGCTGCCTGTTTCGTCGTACCCCGCGTTTCAAGCTGGTCCGAATACCTTGCCGCCCGGCGTGGCCCGGATCTGGACTGGACCACCCTCACCCGGCGCGACCATGCGGCGATCTTCGTGCCCGCCGATGTCGCCCCGCAAGAGCTGCGCGATTGCCTGCACGAAGAACTCGCCCAGGCGATTGGACCTTTGAACGATCTCTACCTCCTGCCCGATTCGGTCTTCAATGATGACAACATCCACTCGGTCCTGACCGGCTTTGATATGCTTGTCCTGCGGGCCTATTACGCCCCCGAATTGCGCAACGGCATGACCCGCAGCGATGTCGCCGCCCGACTGCCGGCTATTTTCGCCCGCTATAACCCTGCCGGCCAATATGGCAAGCGCGGGCATCACAACGACACCTCGCGTGACTGGATCAACGCAATCGAGACGGCCCTGTCCACTGGTGGCAGCCCCGTTGCCCGTCGGCAATCGGCAGAGCGTGCGATTGCCCTGGCCAATGCCTTTGGCTGGGACGGGGTGCGCGTCGGATTTGGGCAATACGCCTATGGCCGGCTAGAGCTGCGCAGCAACCCGCAAGCCGCACTCGAGGCGTTCCGCCAGGCCTTCAACGCCTATGGCACAACCCCCAGCATGCGCCTGCACTCGGCCCATGTCGCAGCCCAGCTTGCTGCGTTCTCACTGTCGTCTGGCGACACCACGACCACCCTGAACCTGGTCGAGGCCGCGCTGCCCGCCGCCCAGCAGGGCCAGAACGCCGCCCTGATGTCGTCGCTCTTGATGTTCAAGGCAGAGGCGCTCGAACTTGCTGGACAGCGCCAAGAGGCCGCAGCCGTGCGTCTGGACAGTCTGGGTTGGGCACGCTACGCGTTTGGATCTGAACGCAGCGTGCGGGCACGGATGGCAGAGATTGCCGCATTGGCCCCGCCGACGACAATGTAAGGACGTAGCCCATGATCTACCCGCTGACCGGTCTGATTGCCGGGGCCCTACTGGGCGCCATCCGGGCCAGGATGCGGGGGGGAAAGGCGCTTGATATGGCGCAATGGGCCGCCGTCTTTGCCATGATCTTTGGCGTTGTCGGCCTGTTTGTCCTGATCTTCATCGAACGCAACAACGTCTAGGAGGAAGGGCATGTTCCTGCCCTTCCTATCCCAGTTGCGCGACCACCGCGTCCCGGTGTCCCTGCGCGAGTTCCTGACCTTTCTTGAGGCTCTGAAGGCGGGTCTTGTGACCTATGACCCCGAGGGGTTCTACTATCTGGCCCGCAGCGCGCTGGTGAAGGACGAACGCCATATCGACCGCTTCGATCAGGCCTTTGCCGCCACTTTTTCAGGCCTCGACACCCTCACCCCCGACCAGATCCTCGAGGCGCTCGACCTGCCCGAAGAGTGGCTGCGCAAGCTGACCGAAAAACACCTGAGCGAGGCCGAAAAGGCCGAGATCGAGGCCTTGGGCGGCTTTGACAAGTTGATGGAAACACTGCGCCAGCGGCTGGCAGAGCAAAAGGGCCGCCATCAGGGCGGTTCAAAATGGGTTGGAACGGGCGGCACCTCGCCTTTCGGGGCCTATGGCTACAACCCCGAAGGGGTGCGCATCGGACAGGACGAAAGCCGCCATCAACGCGCGGTCAAGGTTTGGGACAAACGCGAATTCCGCAACCTTGACGACAGCGTGGAGATCGGCACCCGCAACATCAAGGTCGCGATGAAGCGCCTGCGCAAATGGGCCCGCGACGGCGCATTGGAAGAGCTGGACCTCGACGGCACCATCCGCGCCACCGCCGAGAACGGCTACCTTGACGTCAAAACCCGGCCCGAGCGGCGCAATGCGGTCAAGGTGCTGTTGTTTCTGGACAGCGGCGGGTCAATGGACCCGCATGTGAAAGTGGTGGAAGAGCTGTTTTCTGCTGCAAGATCAGAGTTCAAGCATCTGGAACACTTCTACTTTCACAACTGCCTTTACGAAGGCGTCTGGCGTGACAACCGTCGCCGCTGGACCGAGCAGACCCCCACGTGGGACGTGCTGCGGACCTATGGGCCGGACTACAAATGCATCTTCGTCGGCGATGCCAGCATGTCGCCCTATGAAATCGCCTTTCCGGGCGGGGCGAATGAATATTGGAATGCCGAAGCGGGTGAAACATGGCTGCGGCGCAGCTTTGACCAATGGCCGTCGCACCTGTGGATCAACCCCGTCCCCGAGGCTCAGTGGCGTTACACCCAATCCATCGCGATGATCCGCGACATTCTGGGACCCGAACGTATGGTGCCCATGACACTCGCCGGTCTGACCGCCGGAATGCGGGTGCTTGGTCGTTAGAATTGGCGCTAGAGTTGGGTCGTTAACCCTGCCGGGTCTGCTGCAAGGCGCGCCGTTCTTGCGCGCTTTGGGACAGACGCTCCAGAAGCTCGTCAAATGCTGCTGGCAGCTTGCGTTCCGCGGAAGGATCACGTTGGTCAGGGCCGTCCGCTTTATTGTTTTTCTGCTCGATCATTTTGGCACCTCTCCACTCGGTACTGGTCTACTTCGATAAAGTTCTGCTGATCATGATCAAGAATGTGTCCTTTTTGGGGCCATGTTGCATCACATTGTTGCGCAGCCTCATCCCAATACCCCGATGCGATGCCTCATTCCTGACCAACATGAAGGGTGAAAGCCGGCCCCAAGGGACCTCTTCACCACCTTGTCATAGCGGTTGCGATACCGGCGTCAGCCCAAGTCGATCAAAGCAGTTGTCAGCCGCCCTGACGCGCCCCATATCAACGTCATGCTAAAGTTTACGCCCATCCTTCTTGCAGTCCTTTATGGCCTTGCCATGTATCGCTTTTCCGCATGGCGGACGGGCAAGGAACTCGACACCAAATCGACCGAACTGGCCGACCCGCGCCTGCGCGAGTTGATGAGCCGTCTTGCCAAGGCGCTGGATCTGCCAAGGATCCGCGTCCACATTTACG
Source organism: uncultured Paracoccaceae bacterium (assembly GCA_937916485.1). The sequence goes on from CALFSV010000295.1 coordinate 68,989, forward strand.
AAATCGCCCCAGTCAACGGGCTTGCAGCCCCGGACGGCCGCATCTTCATCACCCGCGGCTTTTACGACCGCTACCGCGCCGGAGACGTGACCGGCGAAGAGATGGCGACCGTCATCGCGCACGAGCTTGGGCACGTCGCCCTTGGCCATTCACGCCGCCGGATGATCGACTTTAGCGGCCAGAACGCCCTGCGCACCGCACTCGCCATGATGCTGAACCGCTTTTTGCCGGGCGTCGGCGTCTGGGTCGCCAATGGCCTGATCTCGCTTCTGGCCGCCCGCCTGTCGCGCAAGGATGAATACGAGGCCGACGCCTATGCCTCGGCCCTGTTGGTCAAGGCCGGGATCGGCACAGGTCCGCAAAAAAGCCTGTTCCAAAAGCTGGAGCATCTGACGGGGGCAAATGGTGCAGCGACCCCAGCATGGCTGCTGAGCCATCCCAAAAGCGCCGAACGGATCGCCGCGATCGAGGCGAACGAGGCCCGTTGGACGCCGGTCAGCTAGGCTGACACCTTACCGCCCGTGCGCCTTGCCCAGACGGTTCAGACGGGCCTT